>JAWCLX010000010.1:14655-18113 GCA_038850385.1 Bathyarchaeia archaeon
CCTTTCCTCGTGATGAGTCTGACATTCGTCGCGACCTCGTCACGCAGTACCCCACCATGCATGACGTAGAGGTCTTCAGTATTCTCACGTACTATGACGTAGTCTATGCTTCCAGGCTTCTTTCCAGCAAGGGGTGTCGGCACACCTTCGAAGAGGGTAACAGGTCTAAGATTGACGTACAGGTCAAACCTGGATCTTATCCCCAAGATCACGTCCCCGGCTACCTCCAACCCGTCAGCCCGGACCACTCCGGGAAGACCGACTGGAGCCTTATAGATACAGTCAGCCTCCCCCAATATCCTCCAGTCTTCATCTTTGACAGCGGCCCCGGTCCTCAAGTAAACCCCTGCTCCGACATCACATCTAACAAACTCAAGATCCAGGTTCATTTCGGCCTGGATGCTCCTGAGGACCTTGAGGCCCTCAGCCATGATCTCAGGCCCCACGCCGTCTCCTGGGATATACGCTATCTTATACTTCGACAAGAGGATTCACCGTCAGTCGCGTCACATGAAACAACCGGAGACCTGATAAGATCTGCGGCGAAGACCAGGGTAGACGCTGATTCCCCGGCAACACGTCTGAGGAGGCTTCCTTTGATCTAAGGCTGGCTAGGCTTCTTCTGCTCTTCCCGCTTGGCCGCTCTCTGGTAGGAAGCGTAGAGGACGAGTATAGCGACCAGCGGGAAGACTAGGAATATGGTCAGGCCTGCAGCGTAGCTGAAGACATCATACTTCTGAGTTGAGAAGAATAGAACCAGCCCAGTAACTGCATACGCGACAGACGCGGTCACAGTTGCGTAGTCAGCTCTCTTCATCTGGATGTCCTTCAGGAACGTCCGCTTCACACCGAACTCTGTTGGGAAGCTGAACCCTCTAAGCTCCATGGCCAAGGCTATGTTCTGACTTCTCCTCAGGGCCCCTGTTGCAAGCGGAGGCATCGCCGCTACAACAGCACGCAGTATGCTCAGGGGATTCTTCGAGTCCATAGCCTTATAGGCCCTAGCCTTTGAAGCGTCAGCGATCGTGAAGAGTTCCTCCTGTATCAACGGTAGGAAACGAAGCATGAAACCGACTAGGAAAGAAAGCTTGAATGCTACACCGGTCTTGTGAAGTGCCAGGCTTATATCGAATGGATCCGTCGTCATCGCAAAGATCATGAAAGCCACACCCATAGTCGCGAGTCTCAGACCTATGCCGAGGCCCAGGAAGAATCCCGGCTCAGACAGAGCGATCGTGAACGCATCGCTGAAGGGGAGTTTGACAGTGAAGTATGGTGGGCCTCCTGCCGCTGCCTGGACCAGTATCAGGGCCAGCATGATTGGCGCAAGGTAAGCCAGGAACTGCCAATACTCCTTTGGGCTTATCCCCGCCGCGAACCATAGCAGGAGCATAGCGAAGACTGTGGTGAAGATCATCAACTGGTATCCAGGCCATATCAGGGCCACCACTAGATAGGATAGGACGAAGACCAGCTTCGTCCTCGGGTCGAGTCTGTGGAGGAATGAGTCTCCAGCAGAGTACTGGTATAGGAACTTCACCGTGGATCCAGCCTCCTATCAGGTGAACTCATCTTGCCCAAGTGTTTCAGAATGTTCATCTCAGCCTCCCTGACACTCAGGACAGGCGGGTTGAAACCCAGCCTCTCTCCTAGAAGTGTGATCTGCGGCGGCTGGACGAATGTATGGGATAGAAGGTCAACCTTACCGAAGACCTCCCTCGTCTCCCCTTCTATCAGCACTTGACCCTCACACAGGGCGACGGTTCTGCGAGCATACTCCGCCACGAGGTTCATAGCATGCGTTATCACCAGTACTGTGACCCCTTCCTCGTTCTGCTCGAGGGCTAGGTCCATTATCGCCCGAGCCTCCTTTCTGTCCTGTCCGGTTGTCGGCTCATCTATAACAAGGATCTCAGGCTCCATAGCCAGGATCGCGCTTATGGCTACGCGCTGCCTCTGACCCTTGCCAAGCCTGAACGGATGCATATCCCTGAACTCCCAGAGGTGCATCCGGTTGAGAACCTCCTCCACCTTCTTTCCAATACGGTCTCTCGGCATACCAATGTTTTTGAGTCCGAAGACTATCTCTTCATATACTGTCTCCTTGAAGAGTTGATGGTCCGGATTCTGGAAGACGTATCCAACCTTCTGTGCAAGCTCTGAGGTGCGCATCCTCCTCGTATCGACCCCATCGATCCGGACAGCGCCCTCTGTCGGCTTCAGGAAACCGCTTATGCACTTGGCTAAAGTCGTCTTCCCTGAGCCGTTCTGGCCGATCAATGCGACGAACTCGCCGGCCTCTATGTTCAGGCAGACATTCTTTAGAGCCTGAACCCTGTTAGGTGCCGGATAGGTGTAGTTGACGTGATCGATCTCGATCATTTTGCTACTCTCTGTCACGCTTGATAAGCTCCGAGTAAGTCTCTACAGCATCCTCCAGTGTGAGTGGAACATTCTTTACAGGTATACCCTTGCTGAGCAACTCAAAGGTCAGCTCTGTCACCTGGGGAGGGTCTATTCCCGCCTCAGCCAGCAGTTCCTTTTTTCCAAAGAACTCTTTCGGCTCAGCCACGACCTTTATCTCGCCATCGTTCAGGAGTGCTATTCTATCCGCGAACTGGGCTAGTTGCTCTGATTTATGCTCCACCATCACCACGGTTACCCCCCGCCTCGATGCAAGCCTCCTCACAGCATCGAATACTATCGTTGTTCCGATAGGATCAAGCTCTGAGGTCGGCTCATCCAGGAGCAGTATCTCGTTTCCTAGAGCATATACAGAGGCTATCGCCACCCGCTGCTTCTCTCCACCTGACAGATCGTATGTGACGCTATTCAGGAGATGGGCGATGTTGAAGAACTCGACTACCTCATTCCTCTTCTTGATTATCTCCTCCTTCGGGATTCCTCTGTTCTCCAAGCCCCAGGTGAGCTCTTCTCTAACGAACAGGTTGAAGAGCTGGGACTCGGGATCCTGCATCACCAGCCCCACCACTTTGGAGAGCTCAGCCATCGAGGTCTCGGTTGTGCTCTTGCCGTTCACAGTGACCGCTCCGGAGAGTCTACCTTTCAAGTAGTGTGGAATAACACCACTCATTACGTAGAGAAGTGTGGTCTTTCCTGCGCCGGTTGGACCCATTACTCCGAGGAACTCCCCCCTCCTCACTGTGAGGCTCACGTTCCTGAGGACTGGACCGGTTCCTCTCAAATAGGCGAAACTGACATCGCGGAGCTCTATAGAGTTGTTTGAGGCCATCTCGAGATCCCTGGGGCAGTTTACCCTTGGAGACGCTGCGGCTCATAGATGACGGTGCCAAGCCATATATATCCATTCAGTGGAGAGATAGCGAAAAGAATTGGAAGTGAAGGAATTGGGAAGATATCAAGTTGCCGCAGTCATAGCCGCAATAGTCCTCATCGCAATCTTCACGGCATACATCTACGGCTTCGCAACCGGAGTA
>JAWCLX010000010.1:18219-18600 GCA_038850385.1 Bathyarchaeia archaeon
TCGTGATCCTGCTGATAGTTGTGGGGTACGCAGCGCTCAGACGTCCAAGGAAGAAGTGAGGAGGTGGAGAATATGGATCCTATCCCTGATTGGGGTGAACACAAGCTCTGGCCTACCGATACGAGGAGTTTGGTCTCAGCAGTGCTCTTGGCTATAGCCTTCACAGCTAATATGCAGATCACTGAGCGGATCGACGCTGCAACGACTGGGGGCGCATTGATGTGGCTGGGCATCATGTTCGCTACCACATGGATGCTGACTGGAAGCACATTCTTCGGGATGACAGGGGCCCTGATAGTGGCGAATGTGAATCCGTTCATCGCCATCCTCACAGCGACGGCGCCTCTGGCACCATGCTTCTTCGTGGCTAACATGCTGATC
>JAWCLX010000011.1:0-4080 GCA_038850385.1 Bathyarchaeia archaeon
GGGTAGGGCTAACCGAGACTGAACTCAGAGTGCTAGGTGTCAGTCTGGCAGGCGACTAGCTTGGAGAGAGGCCAACTTTACAGGGCAGTGAGACCCGCGCTCAGCAGCAAGGATCCTGCAAGGATCTGCATTCCCTCAAGGTGCATCCTCGAGGGAGAGGTTGCAAGGATAGACTCGGCGGGACTGCATTACAGAAAACTTAACCTCATCCTCAGAAACCTCAGAGGGTCTGGGATAAGAAGGATCGAACTTCATAATGTCCACGGCCAAAGGTACATTGGGACCTCACTCAGAGGGGATGCCGAGATCATCATAGATGGAACGCCTGGCAATGATCTCGGCGCATTCATGGACGGTCCACGCATCCATGTTTATGGAAACGTACAGGATGGATGCGGGAACACAATGAACAGCGGAGAAATAGTAGTGCACGGCTCAGCAGGCGACATACCGGGATACGCCATGCGTGGAGGGAGGCTCTTCATTGAAGGCGATGTTGGCTACAGGGCTGGGATACACATGAAGGAGTATGCTAGCCAGGTGCCGGCCGTGGTGATAGGCGGAACAGCAGGCGACTTCCTAGCAGAGTACATGGCTGGAGGGATCATAGTTTTGCTGGGCCTAGACTTGGAGGCGGGCGGAGTCCACAGGGCGTCGCATGTGGGAACTGGAATGCATGGCGGGAAGCTCTACATTCACGGTAAAGTCGCTGGACTGGGGAAGGAGGCGGCTGTGAGAGACCTTGATGACCGAGACCGTTCCACTCTTAACCAGCTCATCACAGACTTCTGCAACTTCCTCAAACATGACCCGAAGGAATTCATGGGCCTTGACTTTTATAAAGTAGTTCCAAACTCTGAAAGACCGTATGGAAGTCTATACGCCTACTAAGGAGCAACCATAAGTCTAAGTGCAGATGCCTTGTCAACTTTTCCTGAAGCACCTGCAGTGGCAAGTTTGAGGTTCCGGGCCTCCAAGAGCTTCAACGTGATCCCGGCGGCGACTACTGAGGCCTTGAAAGGATAGCCTGCAAGAACGTGCTGAGACTCCTGCATCATGATGCTGTATGGAAGTCTCATCAGAAAATGATCGATAGCCTCGTCTGGCTCCGTCTCAAGACATGGCCCGTATCTACTTCTTCTAAGATAGAAGAGCAGCCGCTCGGTGTCTCGTAGTTCCAACGCTGCGAGAAGAGACTCAGCGGGTAGGTTGCCTCGCAGACTCAGCAAGTTTTTCGCGAAGTCTCGACAAATTCCCTGACTAGCACATGTGAGGATGGCCTCAATATTCGCGCCGTCAATATGGCTGATGACAAGCCTCTCCAACGAGGCTCTTTCAACTCGGGAGCCTCCGGGTTTTATGTCAAGGAACCTTTCACATAAGTGGAAGGTTATCTTCAGCAGAGGTATGTTTGACTTATGAAGTCTCGCGGCGTGCAGGGACTCCGCGACGGTGCCACTCAATCCGGGAAGTTTGGAGGACTCCTCGGCTGAGAGAGGCAGTTTTGCCTCGTAGTATGCAAAAGGGATTGCTCCTAGAGGTATGACTCCTGCACTAGCGTAGGCATCCTCTGGGCTAAGCTGGAGCCTGAGTGCGTTGACTAGGCTTCTGGATTCCAAACACAGTCTATACTCGTTCAGGATAGGCCTTGCCGGTTCTGGGCTTGCACCTATGACTCTAGCAGCGGTTTCACTTGCTGACGACGAGATCGCTTCCTCAATGGCTGCAAAGCTGTCAGAGACGATTCTCGACAGATGTTGTGAGTAGGACGAGTTACTGAGGACTTGCTTGATCTCACTTGGCCTGCTGCAACCGAGTACCGCTTTGTAGTCGCGTTCCCTGAGAAGTTTCCCAATATGGGCCCTGACAAGGGCATTCACATATTCGTAGTTCCTAGGGCCTCTCAAGTTCTGCTAGCGCCTTCTTCCTAAGACGCCACCTAACTTCAACATGTCGATCCACATGATGAGGGTTCCGAGCAGCGTCCCTGCAAGCGCACCCAAGAATTCCTGGTGGTACTCTCTTCCTACAACGTATCCGGCGAAGGCCATGATTGGAATTGTGGCAGTTATTCCGAGATACCAAAAGGCTTTACCTGTCTGTGTTTCTCTGCTCAACTCAGTTCAATCCGCACAGTCAATCAATGGATCCTGATCTCCCCTGCTATTTGATTTTCGCAGATCTTCTATCAGGCAAGACTTAAACCATTCATAATTATCTATGGAACCCTCTATTCACAATGGTCAGACGGGATATGTGCGGAGGGAGGCTGAAGTCCAGTGCCAAGGGCTGACAACTACGCGTACGCCATCGCATACGTCAGGGCACTGAGGTCTCGGCTAGTCAGCATTGAGCAATATGAAGCACTACTCAAAGCAAAAGACGATCATGACGTGATACCGTGTATGGAAGATACCTCACAGAGCTCTCAGGAAGATCGCTGAGCCTTAGTGAGATTGATTCACTGATCTTCCAAGACTACTACAACGTTCTCAGAGAATTGATGGGTGCCAAGACTACAGAGCTGGCGAGGCGGATGCTAGAGACCGTTTACATGAGGCATGAGTTATCATGCTTGAAGAGTGTAATGCGTCTTGTACTGGCTGGCACAGCCCTCGAACCGTATCCACCGCAAGTGTCTCCGATAGGCAGATTCACTCCAGAGTATGTTTCGAGGCTTCTGAAGTCGAGGGATCTCCGACAACTGTTTCAAGAGATCAATGAGCCGCGGGTGAGGGCGATAACCCTAGACCGAGTCTCAGAATGTGAAGAGGTACACTCCACTATTCCAGCTGAAATGGCCATCGACAGGTATTATCTGAGTTCCCTCTGGAGCATCACCGGCAAACTGGAAAACTGGGACAAGGACCCTGCGCGGGACGTTGTTGGAACCGAGATCGACGTAGTGAATATCGGTTTGATTCTGAGAGGCAAGCACTTAGGGATGTCCATCTCAACCATTCGGGATCTGGCTATACCAGTCAGGTACAAGCTGAATGAGGAAGTTGAATCTGCCATCGAGGTGGCGACGGTTTCCGAGGCTATAATGGCTCTCTCTTCAGGCGAGTATGGGTCGATCATCTCGACTGTTAGGAGTGAGTGTGAGAGGCGATCAAGCCTACTCCCCCTAGAGTTAGCTCTGAAGAGATACTTTGTTCAAAGATGCTCACGAGCTTTTGTCGGCTACCCATTTGGAATTGGGCCTCTACTGGCATTCATCAACCTGAAGTATTTGGAGGCACTTGATTTACGCACGATACTCATGGGAAAGCGAGAAAAGAAGCCAGCCGATTCCTTGAGACGCCTCCTAGTCTCAATGACCTAGAGTCTTCAACGGAAAGACCGTGTCTATGATCTCTCAGCATCTTCTGCCCGAGCTTAATTGTGAATCGGTGACTCTCAGACTCTACGGAGGGACGGCAATAATCTTTTAAAGATGTGCCTGGGTATGTAGAGCTGCAATTTGGTGTTCAGCCTTTGAGACTTAACAGGAGCATCACCGTCCTCCTCTCTACTGTTGGAATCGCTCTCTTGGCCACTGGTCTTGTCTACGCTCAGGCCGCGGAGAACGAGGCTGCTGCAGCTTCAGGTTTCAAGATGATCGGTGCAGGGATGGCAATAGGCCTCGCGGGCCTGGGTGCAGGGGTGGGAATGGGAACCGCAAGCGCGGCTGCGATCGGAGCTATGGCTGAGAAGCCAGAGACTTTCAGTAAATCACTTATCTATATCGTCTTCATAGAAGCGATCGCGATCTACGGATTGGTCATAGCCTTCATGATAATGATGGCCTAGGCAGCGAGGGCCCGGACAGGTGATGGGCCGCCCGTTCAGCCTGGGCCCCTAGGGGAGAGGGTGCTGTCCGGCTTTCTCAGTTCAGTCTGATAGGCTTATACTCGTATCCGTCACCAGAGTAGAATTTCAGAAACCATTCGACCCAATGGAGCCTAAGCGTCTGGATGAAAGACAGCAACCCCTCAAAGCATATTATAAGAAGAAAGGTCAAAACTGCCCACATCAGGCCACCAACGATCGCTAACCCTGCTCCACCGAGTTCAAGGAACATTAGGAGAATTCTACTGA
>JAWCLX010000011.1:4090-4664 GCA_038850385.1 Bathyarchaeia archaeon
AAAGCTAATGCGAGAATTCGACCGTAAGAGATTGAATTAGATAGTGACGATATCAGCGACTCGAGGGAGTGTCCGAAGCCGTCCATCCCATGCAATGCGGACCTCGCTAGAACCATTACTATGGCTGGAAGAGCGATGTAGAGGCCGAGAATGTCGCCACGTTGAAAGACTACCGAGAGAAGCTGAGACTTGTACTTCAGGAACAGGTAAGAGCAACTCGAATAGAACCACAGCCACAGGCCGGGGCCTATGATGGCCTCAAGATAGTTCCCTCTTCTCAGCTGGTTCACGAGGCCTAAGATTAGGCCTAGCGTTATCTGAATGATCGCGACGTATAGTGCTACTAGAAGCAATAGCATAGGTTTCTCGAAGGGTTCGAATGGAAAAGGTATGACGACAGGAAAACCGGCTATCGTCGAGAGGGCTCCTTCGAGGCTATGAGAAGCTGATCTCACGACCTCATGAATGCTGAAGCCAAGCGTTCCATGAATGAAACTTTCTATGGCGTGATAGTACTCGCCTGAACCGAACGCCTCTCCATACAAGAACCCAAAGAATATTGCAGCTATCGAAC
>JAWCLX010000011.1:4674-9062 GCA_038850385.1 Bathyarchaeia archaeon
TCACAAGAAGCGGGGATCCCCTGATCAAGTACTCAAAAAGCTCCGGGGCTCTGAAACCACTCCTGTTCACAGCTACCAGTAGGAGGCTCAGGCCCAGCAGAATCAACCCGTGGCCTATGTCGCCGAACATGAGGCCGAAGATCACGGGGAACGACACTATCATGAAGACAGTTGGATCAACCTCAAAATAGTTCGGCAACCCGAAACCCGTCACAAGCTTCTCGTAGACATACGCTATTCTTGGATTCTTGATCTTGGTTGGCGGTATTGACTCAGTCTCATGGGAGTGTGACCCCTTCTCTTTATAGGGTCGCGTATAGGAGGTTGCGCAGTATCCCTCCGCTCCAGTGTTAACAGCTCTCTCAAAATCATTCACTCTCCCCCTCGGTATCCAGCCTTCGATCACAAGCGTCTTTTTGGTCCTGGCACACCGTGACTTCGCCTCCTCAATCGTTCTGGTATTCTCGAGGCGTTGTCTCCACAGGAGTAGTCTTGCCCTGTACTCGTTTGAGAGTTCGGCTGATCTTTGGTTCGTCGCAGGGTTATCAATAGACTGGTTACTGGTGGCTCCCATAGCATCCGGCGACTCCAATCTTGAGGTGAGCGCTGAGTACCGCTGCTCAAGAGCTGAAAGCTCCCGGTCTATGTCTTCAATCTCTCCTTCTGAGGTCACGCCGGCCTTAGCAGTGCCTGTGTAAAGTTCAATATTCAAAGCTGTCAACATCGCATCCACTCGCGAAATCAGCGCAGCTGTCTTGAATAGTCTCTCTGAAGGTTCAACGGGTCTGATGTGAGGCTCATGGGCTTCGAGGCTCTTTACTACCTCTGTCTGATGCAGTATTCCCTCTTCGGCGATCCTGATCAGGACTTGATCCGCATACTGTTCGTGGAAGTAGGCTCTTGCTCTGACCATCCCTTCAGTCTTCAGCAAAGCTCCTCTTACCGGCTAAAGTCTTGGTTTGGCTAGTCTGGAATCCGCGAATAATATATAAATGATGTCTATTCCCAGTCGGCAGGATACGCCTCCTACTCTTCAATACCTGGGTTCCCGGATTGGTGATGCCTAACCTACTCTCGGTGAAAGAGACCTGGATTGCAATTGAGAAGAGTTCCAGATATGTGGGCGACTATCCTCTTCAGTAGCCATCGGTGATGTCTTCCTGATGAAGAGGAAACAAGCCGACCGCTTAACGTTTGGAGCATCTCGGTTTACTAAGGCTGAGAAGCAGGTGAACCCGGGAACCTTTTCGATGTGAACCGCCGACCGTTTAGTCGTCTCATCGGGATCGGAGGCCTGGGCTTCTAAAAGGAGTCGAGCGTCACTCAACATTAACACAACTGCCGCAGGCGTAAGCCGAGCTTTGCTCCTCAATTCTATGCAGTCACTTCTAGCATATCCTCGGTACAGGGTCACCTATTGGCGGAAGTACGATCCGTCTACCTCCAACAGCTGTCTGCAGTACAACACCTCTGAACTCGCTGGAGGCCTCACCGATTATGCTGGCCGCCTCTCCAATTGGTGTCTTCTTCAAGACTTCTAGGATCTCTTCTGCTTTATCAGGAATCGAAGCTATGACGAGTTTTCCTTCGTTCCCCACCTCCAGCGGGTCTATCCCCAACATCTCGCAAGCCATCCGGACGCCCCTCTTGATGGGGATAGCTTCCTCACTGATGATTATCCCAGTACGGGATTTCTCACTCCACTCGTTAAGGGTGTTAGCTAGCCCCCCTCTAGTCGGGTCTTTTACCTTCACAATCCCGCCTACCTTGAGAACCTCCTTAATGATCAGGTTCAGGGGTGCAACGTCAGACTTCACTTCAGTCTCGAATCCGTAACCCTCCCTAGAGGAAAGTACGGCGATGCCATGGTCACCGATCGTTCCGGAGACGATTATTCTGTCTCCTGGAGCTAGGTTTGAGTCTAGAAGCCACCTGGAGTTAAGGGTTCTATGTCTTCTGACCTCTTCGAGGTTCTTGTCAAGCCAAGGGCTACGTCTACCGATGCCTGACGTGTTTATGACGATCCTGTCGAGAGCCCCCCTCTCCATTACTTTGGTGTCGCCTGTCAGAACATATACGCCTGCCTCCAAGCATGCCGCTTGCATGCTTTTGAGTATCCGCTCGAAATCGTCTAGCGGGAACCCCTCTTCTATTATGAAGCCTGTAGACAGCGCAAGTGGTTCGGCGCCCATAACAGCTATGTCGTTGACCGTTCCAGCCACGGCGAGTCTGCCGATATCCCCTCCGGGGAAGAAGAGAGGCTTGACCGTATGCGAGTCAGACTTGAATACGATATCGTCTATGACCGCTGAGTCGTCGAGGGCCTCCAGCGGGACCTCTGCACCGCTCCCCCCCAAGTACTTGACGACATAATCTTTGATCAGGCTCTGCATCACAGCTCCCCCTCCCCCATGAGACATTGTGATCTTACCCGTGAAGAACATCCCTCCATGAAGTCTATTCTCGCCCTGAGGTTGTCGCCTAAACCATGGTGGGGTCGGCGGGACTTTCATGACACCGTCATTTTGAACCCGCGACCGCCAGCGTTCTGGGCAGCTCCCCAGGCTCACCGCACGATAGTGCTCTGGTATCCTCTTGGCGGTTCAACCCAAGACCAAGCTAGACGACGACCCCTGAATGAGGCCTAATTGATTCAGCTCGGTCTAATAAGATCATTTCCTGTGAAGAATAAGAGGCGGAACGTCCCTTCCTTGTCTTTCCTGCATCAAAATCGTGAAGGATATGCACTCCCTAACTCCTGGATCTTGTGCAGGTTCAACTTCTGGCAGCCTTCTGGAATCCAAGTCTTCGATAGTCGGAACACGTAATGCCATAGCAGCTGAAGGCCTCTTCAAAGACTTGGCAGAGAAGGTCCCTCGTAAGCAGCCCCCTCTTCCTGGCTACTGCTCTGATACACCTGTCCACTCCGGTCGAGTATTGCATAGCCTTCTTCGGTGTCTCAACTATCTGCTCAGGCAGACCTAGGTCGAGGCAGGCCCTCCTCAAGATCCTTTTCCTGAGATGATCGTCTGGACTCTGAATCATTAGTGTGGGGGATATTGATAGTCCGAATTCAATCATTCTCCAGTCTGCAAAAGGGTGGAGCATCTTTACCCTCTCGGGTTCCGTGGCTTGTTCTGTAGCATCGTAGCAGGCTTTACGAGTGTCTGAGACCCTCTCGAAAACAGCTTCTCTGAGCAGGCTGTCACCACCCTCCCTCACGACATTGAGAAATCGGCGGTATCCTGCAAAGAGCTCGTCTGCGCCTTGGCCTGTAAAGAGTCTGGTGACGCCATTCTCGCTGGCGAAGTTTGCAGACCAGCTAAGCGGGATGACAGTGCTCAGCTTCACAGGGTCCGCCTCCTCAGTTCTCCAGATGCATTTCTCCAGCGTCTGCTCGAGGTCCTCCTGCGTGTACTCTCTGGTCTTCACTTTGATATCCAGAAGTTCTGCCGCGGTCAACGCCCAATCCAAACCTGGATGTCCTTGCATTCCAACGACGAACGCGCATAGTTCAACCCCTTGACTTGAGAGAAGGTAAGCGATCGCTGAGCTGTCTATGCCGCCGGAGAAGCTTACTCCGACCTTGTTGAGCCCCTGGCTCCTTTCAACGACCGTCTCTCTGAGGAGTAGTCCTAGAGCCCTAGCGGTCTCCGCTGCGTCTTCCCGAACAGTCCTCTGTGGCGTGATCTGCCTGACGAGGTGTGGAGGTCCACCTGACCTAACCCTCAATAAGTGTCCCGGCGGGAAACTCTTTGCATCCTTAAGACCGATGCTCCAAAGCCCCTTCCTCTCAGTCGACAATGCAGACATATCGCTGTCTGAGCAGTAGTACAGTGGTTTAAGGCCGACAGGATCCCTTGCCGCATATATCTCTTCACCCTTCATGACAACGACCGTGTATTGCCCGTCAGATTCTGAGAGTAGCCTCCCCAAAGATTGCTCTGGGGATCCAGCTGAAAGGTACTCCATAAGTCCGTCGAATGATCCGAACTCCAGATAGTCACTCTCGACTATTATGTGGCGGTCCCGGCAATGTCTTGGTTGAGGCAGGTCGTCAGAGGTTAGCCTCATAAGATTGTAAGCTATGGCTGTACTCGAGCTTCGCAGGCTCCTCAGATCCTCTAGGTCTCTTGTGAACAAAGATTCATTAGGCGTAGCGACCCCAAAGGCGTCAGACCCCCTATGGGCTTGGGCCCTGACCATCCTAGTTATGAGGGGTATGGCGTCCACGCCCTGCCTGGTCTGGATTGCACTGATGGCGCCCATAACGACTCACACTCGTGTGCAGCCAACCAATCAAGGCACCGGTAAATATGGGCGTGGAGCTTTCAACATTTATCAACCCCCAGTTTCCCTGGCCCAGATAACCATAAGTCTTGAGGCGT
>JAWCLX010000011.1:9072-18508 GCA_038850385.1 Bathyarchaeia archaeon
GGATCTTTGATGAAGAGAGTAGACTCCAGAAGATACTGGACGTCGAGGCTGCTGTCGCGTACGCCCACTCACAGGTGGGGAACATTACCAAGGATGAAGCTGAGGAGGTGATTCAGAAGGCGAATACCCGCCACGTTAAGGTCGAGAGATGTAAAGAGATTGATAAGGAGATTGATCACGATCTCATGGCTGTTGTCAGAGCTTTAAGTGAGGTTTGCAGCCCATCAGCAGCACGTTGGGTGCACTTCGGACTTACGAGCGCAGACGTTGAGGACACCGCCTATGCTCTACAGTTCAAGGAGGCTCTGGACCTAGTGGAGTCAGGGCTCATAGACCTTGAGAGAATCCTGTACGGTTTAGTCGAGAAGCACAGGGAGACCGTGATGGCCGGTCGAACCCACGGTCAACATATGGCGGTGATCACCCTTGGACTCAAGCTCGCGGTGTGGATGCGCGAGATCTCAAGACAGATACAAAGGCTGAGACAGACAAGGGAGCGGGTCCTGGTTGGAAAGATCATGGGTGCTGTCGGTACAGGGGCGGGTCTAGGAGAACATGCGATCGAGATCCAGCGGATCGCTCTCGAGAGACTCGGCCTCAAGCCTGCTGACATGGTCACCCAGATCATCCAGAGGGACATTCACGCTGAGCTGCTGTCGACTCTCAGCCTGATCGGCTGCTCTCTTGAGAAATTCGCCCTTGAGGTGCGTAACCTTCAGAGGACAGAGATTATGGAAGTTATGGAGCCTTTCAAGTTTGAGAGGCAGGTTGGCAGCTCAGCGATGCCATCGAAGAGAAACCCTATCAAGTCGGAACGAGTCTGCAGCCTGGCAAGGCTGATGAGAGGTCTGCTAATCCCTGCCTACGAGAACATCGCCCTGTGGCATGAGAGAGACCTGACGAACTCGGCTAATGAACGGTTCACATTCGCCATGGCCTTCATTCTATTAGATGAGATGATACTTGATATGAAGAGTATCCTATCTGGACTCTTGGTCTTCCCTGAAAACATGGTGAAGAATCTCGAGATAACCGGAGGTCTACTTGTCTCTGAGAATATTGTGAGGGTGATGGTCGAGAGGGGTGTGGCAAGACAGGAAGCCCATGAGATAGTCAGAAGATGCTCTATGAGAGCTATCAGAGAGCGTAAGCCTTTCTCGGAGGTCCTCTGTCAGGACCCCGACGTGTCGAGAGTCATCAAGCCGAGAGAGGTGAATGAGCTGCTTGACTACTCAAGATACCTAGGGATGGCTCAGAAGCTGATAGATAACGCTCTGGCCTTAAGCAGGACTGAGCTCGAGACCTACCAGTCTAATAGATAATATACGGAATCCAGAGAGCGATAGGCGGAATCGGCCTCACCAAGATGGGGGGAGCTGGGAGGAGGTTGGGTAGGGCAGGCGGGATCCATTGTTGAACCGGCCACTCGGCAACTGAATCCCGAGTTTGCTCGAACAAGGCCTCACCACAGAAACTGCAGTACCTCGAGCCGAGCATAACTGGTCGACGACAGAAGGGACAATTGTATGTAACGGTCAAGATGCATCATCCCCTGTGATCTTCGGGTCTATACATTTCAATCTTGCTGAGGTTGGGGTCTAGTACTCTGTCATCAGTTTCTGTTCATCGAATCTCTCGCCCTTCTTGAAGGCATCCCATTCCTCAGCCTTCAACCTGCCACCAACCTGATCCTTGATCTTCTTTGCCATGGCGATTCCTATGGTAGGCACAACATTGAGCGATCCCAAGCTGGCTTTCCTCAAGTCTGCGATTGTGTGGAAACCACTGTTATAGAGCATCCTGGCCCTAACCCTTCCAACCCCTTCAAGCTGCGCTAGCTCTACAAGCTCTTCCTTGACACCGCTCCGGATCCTCATCCTGAGAAGTTTTATGGGCCTGAGGAGGTCTTTCTGTTCGAAGAGCTTAGCCAACTCCTCAGCGGCATACATCAACCACTCAGACGTCTGGGTCAGCCTTAGGAGATCTCCTGGCTCGAATCTGTGATTCCTCAATATGTCATCCTCGCTAGTCTCCCTAATCCATTCCTCCAGGACCATGACGCATCTCAGTTCTGCAAGAAAGTCCTCGTAGTCATGCTGGTATGAAAGCCCCAGATTCCAAGGTCCTGGGTTCTTGAACATCAGCTCTCTCGAATGCTCTTCAGCAAAGAGGCTCAGCCTTTCTGACTCCGCACCTCGGGGGCGAGTTTTCGGCGTGATGTCAGGAGTGTGAGCTATCAGTTGAAGAAGGCTGATTTCTGTAAGTCTGCTCGGTCTGTTGTGGAGGCCGTCACGGATGACTACGGCTGAGATCGGGTCGATGTAGAGTTCAGAGACTCTCCTGCCGAAACGTGTGGCCGATACGTTCCTTGATTCTATCTTCACCATGCCCTCCTCTGCGAGGAGCTTCAGAATCCCGCCAACCTTCAATCTAAGGGATTTGAGGTCATTCTGTTGAGCGTAGAAGGTTCCAGAGAAGAAGTCGTATAGGCCCTCCTCAGTATGTGCAAAACCTGTGGCGATGGTTGAGAGGACATGTGGCCTCAATACTCTCTCGGCAGAGAGCTTAGACCGGACTTTCTCAGGCTCGGCACAGACGTATCTCTCCATCAAGTACTCCTGCTCATCAGCGGTCTTCGCGACCAGGATCGATTCCCCGTAGCTGTCGTACGTAGGCCGCCCTGCCCGGCCAGAGTACTGCTTGTACTCAAGGACTGAGATAGGGTATCTCCCGTAACCGGGCTCGTAACGTTCATAGCTGCTTATCACGACTGTGCGGGCTGGGAGGTTGACTCCGGCTGCTAGGGTGGGGGTTGCCGCCAAGATCTTCAGGTGTCCCGCCTTGAAAGCGTTCTCAACTATCCTTCTGTGAGCCGCGGCTAAACCGGCATGGTGGAATCCTGCTCCAGACCTGATCTGCTCTGCGAGGAGCTCGCTCAGTCGGGTCTTCTCACCGGTGGACAGCACCTTTCCAGCAAGACTCCCTAGGATCCTTCTCTGGGTACTGGTTAATCTTCCGTGGAGGGCTTCAGATGACTTCTTTCCGAACTGCACTGCGGCCCGTCTAGTCTCTGTGAATACCAAGGCTTGACCGCCGTTACGGACTGATTCCAGGGCGATGTCAAGCGCGGGCCTGCCTGTCTCCTCTGAGACCTTTCTGGCTGAGCCGTCTTTAAACTGCACCTCGCCTGTCGAGAATACTCCTTCCTTGAGTGGGACCGGCCTCCACTCAGTCGTTACAGGCGCCCCCCTGATCCAATGTGCTACTTCTTCAGCATTCTTGACTGTGGCGCTGAGTGCGAGGATCTGAGACTTGGGGTTGAGCTTCATCAACTTCGTCAGGGTGACCTCCAGAGTTGGTCCTCTCTCTTGGTCGGTCAGTAGGTGTATCTCATCAGCCACGATGGTTCCCACCTCACTGATCCACCTCGCCTTGTGTCTGAGTAGGCTGTCAACTTTTTCGTTTGTTGAGATGATGATGTCGTATCTCTGAAGCCACTCGTCTGAGCTGTCGTAGTCGCCTGTTGAGGTCGCGATCTTGATTCTGCTACCGCCTGCCTTTGAAAGGTCTCTGTATTTCTGAAACTCCTCAAACTTCTCATTTGCTAGTGCGCGGAGTGGGGTCAGGTACAGAGCCTTACCCATGCCTCGCAACGTATTGTTGAGGATACATAGCTCTGCAATCAACGTCTTTCCGCTGGCGGTGGGGCTGGCCAGGACCAGGTTCTTTCCTTCAAGTACGCCAGCCTCGATCGCCTCTTCCTGTGGAGGCCAGAGAGAATCGTATCCGGCCTCTAGGAGGATCCGCTTCGCATCTTCTGGGATCTGGAGCTGGCTGACTCTCAACTCTCCTCCCACACTTCGATTTCAGGATTCAGTGGTCGCTGTATCTGGATATGCTACGTTCTCTCTCGATTGCGTTGATTAGGTCCTCTTTATCTTGCCGTCTTCAGGGGAGTAGATCACCCCTTGCTGGCGGAGTCGGTTGACGAGGGCTTTCGCATGTTCCTCACTCATCCCCTTCTTCTCTTGGAGGGCCTCGTAGAGTTTCGTCTCATCGACGACCCCGCTTTCCTTTTCCATCTCAGCTATGAAGTCGGCGACCTCTCGGAGTCTGTCTGCCTGACTCCTCGGTATACCGGTCATGATGACGTCGATGTCGATCCTCCCGGTGCTCGTGTCTATTCCAACGTCTTGGAGGGAGACGGTCATAAGCCTGATTATCGCCCTAGCATCCTCGACTGTGACTTTATCTCTGAGGAAGGCCCTTGCTCTAGCCTCGCAGAGCCTGACGAGAGCCTCTAACTGCCTTGGGGTTATCGCTATCGGTGAGTCAGTAGCTGAACCAGAGCCTGACCTCATCTTCAGATAGAAATCCCTAAGTTCACTGGCAGCCTCGTCGGTCAGAGTCGTCTCGATCTTCTTCGCGTAGCTTATGTATTTTCTAAGGAGGTCTGGCGGGAGGGGTGCAACCTCAGGGGCAGTCCTCAGCCTGTGGAGGGAGAGTATGTGTTCCGACATTCTACTGTCGGTCTCTCTCTCAGGCACATCTCTCATCACGAAGATGAGGTCGAACCTGGAGAGTATGGTCACTGGGAGATTGATGTTCTCGCTTATGTTCCGGTAGGGATCATATCGGCCGAGGGCAGGATTCGCAGCAGCGATTATTGAGTCTCTGGCGTTGAGCGTTGCCACGATCCCTCCTTTAGCGATGCTTATCGTCTGCTGCTCCATCGCTTCATGGATCGCGACGCGATCGTCCGGTCTCATCTTGTCGATCTCATCGATCGCGCAGACGCCTCTATCTCCCAGGACTAGGGCGCCTGCTTCCAGAACCATGCCTCCAGTCTTCTCCCTAACGACTGCTGCAGTCAGGCCTGCCGCAGTCGACCCTCTGCCACTGGTGTAGAGGCCCCTCGGAGCGACCCTTGCAACGTACTGGAGTAGCTGACTCTTCGCTGTCCCAGGGTCCCCCACTAACAAGATGTTCAAGTCTCCGCGTATCGTTATGCCGTCAGGGAGCTTCTTCGGGACACCTCCGAAGAGGAGATAAAGTATGGCTTCCTTCATGTCGTCGTAGCCATAGATGGAGGGTGCGATAGACATGATGAGTTTGCGGTGTATCCACGGATCCTTTGCCAGCTCGATGATCTTCTGTTCCTCCTCAGGAGTGATCTCTATGACCTCAACCTCCTTCCCCGAGACCTGCACGTGATTTGCATCCATGTAGAGGTTGAATGTGCGAAGGCGCCCCTTTCTGCCGACATACTCCTGCTCAGCCCTGACTATCCCTGTGACGGATACTCTGTCCCCTGGCCGCGCAGCGTCCGAGAGATCCTCGAGAAGCCTGACATCCATCGACCTCGGCAACTGGCCCGGAGGCAGATCTTCAGGTCTCTCCTGCAGCCTGATCTCCTGGGAGTTGATGTACGTCGACTCTTTCTCTTTGAAGTCGAAGAATCTGCTCTTGCAGCCAGGTCTGGTGCATGAAGCTGGGCCTCTCATGAAGAGGCCCTTCTGGTCGAGTCGGACGACCACCCCACACCTCCTGCATTCAAAAGCAGCCTTGACGATGTACGGCTTGACTTGAGTCGCCCTGACGACTATGCCCTCGACCGTCATTAACCTCCCAAGGTGTTCGGAGCCGACCTCTCTGAGTGAAACCCTCTCGGGTAGACCGCGGAACCTTGCGATGAAGGTCTTCGTACTCTCCGCATACTCCGGGTCCTCGATCTTCATCTGAGCCCAGATCGCTCTGTTGCAGTACTCAAGGTATTCCTCCGGCTTCTCTATCAGGTCTCTTGCCAGTAGGGGGTCGAATGACATCAAGTCCTCGAAGTCTATTATCAGCGCCCTTGTGTTAGAGACTGATAACTGCGATATGCGCTGTCGGTACTTCTCCTTCTCCGCAACCTTGAAGCTCTTGAAAAAGTTCAGGAATCGCTGTTCAGGACTTTCGCTCACTTCTCATCCTCCAGAGCCAAGACCTTCATCCTCCACTCGTGAGTAATAGTGCTGAGGAGATTGTAGAGCCACCTCTCCTCGGCCGCCATCCTTTGAAGGACTGCATCCACTTGAGGCGGGGCTGCGGCAAGATACATTATCTTGCGCATACGGCAGTCTACGATGTCTTTGAATTGGCTCTCAGCCTTCTCAAGCGTCTTTCTTCTGGAAGGCTCACTCTTCACCTCTTCCCTGAGTCTTCGGAGAAGACGCCTGAGCCTATGGTAGAAATCATTATCGATCTGCGGAATCTCTCTGGAGCCCGGTATGCACTCCCTCCAATGTACCTTTGTAAGAGTGGACATGTCGAGTGGCTCACGCCCAAGGATCTTCGCGATCCCATTTTCAGCAAGCTCCTCTGCAGCCCAGTATGGGAGCTCGAGTTCATCCCCCTCCCTTAGCGGACCCAGCTTCTCACCGCTGAAGAACAGCTCAGGTGAATCATGAAGGATCTTCACCTTGACGGGAGAGGAATCCACATCCAGCTTTGTATCAACAACTAGCAGACTGTTCACAAGGATCCTCTCTGCCAAGCTCATTGAGAATAGGTCAGCAAGATAAACCTTCAGCGGAAATCCCACCTACGTCTCGCTCCTAAAGGCTTTTTAGATAAACTTCAGTAGATACCATCTTGAAGGTCGCAAGAATTGAGTGAGGCTAAGATCAGTCGTCGTAAGTATCTGAAGTACGCTGGAGGTGCCGTGGCTGCGGGAGCAGTAGCAGCAGCAGGATATGGTATATCCCAGTACTACAAGCCTACTCCGTCGACGCCGCTACCGACTACCCCCACCCCAACAACAGGCGTCAAGAAGAAGGTTAGAATCGGTGGAACAAAACCTCTCACAGGCTCCGAGTCAGTATTCGGTCAGGCTGAGAAGAAGGGAAACGACCTCTGGGCAAAACTTGTGAACGAAGCTGGAGGGATAAGGGCAGGCGACGGGAACACGTACGAAGTCGAACTTGTACTGTATAATGATGAGCAGAAGCCGGAGAACGTCGCTAGACTCTATGAGAAGCTGATCACTGAAGACAAGGTCGATTTCTTGTTCGGTCCTGTCTATGGTCCACTGGGGATGGCTACTGTGCCGATAGTTGAGAAATACGGTAAATTCGAGGTCTACGGAACATGTTCTTTCGACCCAGCGACCTACAAGGACTGGAAGTACATCGTTCATGTCATCACAAACGGTCCAGGCTACATGAACACTGTCACAGACATGATACTGGAGAAGGTTCTGCCAATCGACCCTGAGGCAAAGAATATAGCAGTTACGCATGGAGACGACGTCTTCAGCAGGACCGTTGGAATATATGGCTATGAATACATAAAGGAGAAAGGCTTCAACGTCGTCTTCTACGACAAGTACAGCACAGCTGGTACGACGGACCTTACACCTATCATAACAAGGATAAAGGATGCGAAGCCGGCCATATACCTCAACGCTGGGGCATACGCTGCCGCAGTTCTGCTTGTGAAGCAGATGAAGGAGCTCGATCTGAATGTCAAGCTGTTCTGGCCGGGAACAGGAGCGGTGTTCGACAAATTCTACGAGACGCTCCAGAAAGACGCTGAAGGCATCGTCACATGCACACAATGGGAGCCGGGCGTGATCTACCGGCATGACTACGGGCCGAGCCATGATGAATTCGTCCAGGCCTACAGGAAAGAGTACGGGACGCTGCCTGACTATACGGCGGCAACAGGCTACCAACAGGGTCTGGTCCTGCAGAGGGCGATGGAGCTCTGCAAATACCCATTGAACTCTGATGCGATGAGGCAGGCGGCAGGGCAGTTCGAGATGACTACATTCTACGGCAAGTACAAGATAGACCCAGTCACTGGTTGGCAACTGGGACACAGAATGTCCAACGTGCAGTGGCAGAACGGTAAGAAAGAAGTCGTATGGGTCCCTGACGAGAAGAGCCCAGCTGAACTAGTCTACCCGATGAAGAAGTGGAAGGAACGGTAATCGCCTCAGCATAACGTCCTGAAGTGCCGCCTACCGGCCGCTAAGGTCCCGTTAACTCCCATTTCTCTGTTCAGTTAAGGTAGTTCTAGATCTGAGGTCTGACTGGATCAAAAACGTTTTTAGAGTCTCCCCTCGCCATTCTGAGACCACCGGCACGGAGCTGCGCGACAAGTACAGACTATTCTGGTAACTGATGGTCCGACTTATGACTCTCATCGTCAAGAAAAAGGAGCTTGGCCCTGGCATAAAGTCGTTCACGATACACTCGCCTCTGATCGCAAGAAAGGGTAGACCTGGACAGTTCGTGGTGATCAGGGCATATGAGCAGGGTGAGAGAATCCCCTTGACCATCGCTGACTCGGACCCTCTGGAAGGAACTGTAAAAGTAGTATTCCAGGAAGTCGGCAAGTCAACAAAGAAGCTGGGCAAACTTAGAGAAGGAGAGTGCGTTACAGATCTTGTCGGCCCACTAGGGCGCCCCTCAGAGATCAAACGGTTCGGGTCCGTGTTGATCGTGGCCGGTGGTGTCGGTATAGCTGAGGCCTACCCCATAGCCAGAGCTCTGAAGCGAGAAGGCAACAAGGTAGTTACGATTCTGGGGGCAAGGACGAAGAACCTTCTGGTCATGGTCAACGAGATACGCGGGACAAGCGATGAGCTCTTCACAACTACTGACGACGGTTCAAGCGGCCGGAAAGGGCTTGTGACTGATCAACTCAAAGAACTCCTGGAGAAGGGGGTGCACTTCGATAAGGTCATCACAATCGGGCCGGCGATTATGATGAAAACAGTCTCGGAATTGACTAAGAAATACGGCATCCCCACGGTTGCAAGCCTGAATCCTATTATGATCGATGCCACAGGGATGTGTGGTGTGTGCAGGGTAACTGTTGGTGGGGAGACCAAGTTTACATGTGTAGACGGGCCGGAGTTCGACGCCCACAAGGTCGACTTTGACCAGTTAATGGCAAGGCTGAACCAGTACAAAGAGAGTGAGAAGCTCGCAGACGAGAAGTGCCTGTCGGAGAATGAAGGATGAAGGGAGGCAATGGACAGAAACCTGCTCCACACTACCCGGTGAAGAGGCAGGAAGTCCGGAGAAGACCGGTCTCAGAGCGTATAAGAGACTTTGAGGAAGTCTCCTTAGGCTTTACTCAGGAACAGGCCCTCTATGAGGCTGGCCGATGCCTCCAGTGTCCTGACCCGGCATGTCTGCGAGAATGTCCAGTCGGGATAGACATACCGGCCTTTATCAGATATGTCAAGGAGAAGGACTTGGAGTCTTCACTCAAAGTTCTCAAGGACAGGAACAGCCTCCCCGAAGTCACTGGCAGGGTCTGCCCCCAGGAAAAATTGTGTGAGGCCGCCTGTGTACTCGCAAGGAAGGGGGAGCCGATAGCTATCGGGGCGCTGGAGCGGTTCGTTGCAGATTCTGTTAACAAGAAGAATTATGAGCGCAATGAA
>JAWCLX010000012.1:0-2611 GCA_038850385.1 Bathyarchaeia archaeon
GTGGGTTTGACCACAGCGTTGAATACTACCAGTGCTGAGGTGGGGTTGCCTGGGAGCGCGAAGAAAGGTTTTCCGGAGATGAGGGCTGCGAGCGCAGGTTTTCCCGGCTTGACGGCTAACCCGTCCACCAATACTTCAGAGTCCTTGAGTGAGGATACTATCCTAGGTAGGAGGTCTTGCCTACCTGCTGAGGTGCTGCCTGAGGTGAGGATGACGTCAGCCACCTTCAACCCCTCCCTCAGCAGGGCCTGAATCTGCTCCTCCTCATCCCTCGCGATCCCGAGCATCACCGGAACACCTCCAGACTCCTTCACAGCAGCCGCCAATGCATGCGCGTTTATGTCATATATCCTCGCACCGGTCAGTTTTGATCCAGGTTCAACAAGCTCGTTCCCAGTCGAGAGTATCGCGACTCTCGGTAACCTATGTACCTTAACGGTCCTCAGGCCCAGAGCCGCAAGGACACCGACCTCCCGTGAAGTGATCGTCTGCCCTCTCCTGAGCAGCAGCTCACCAGACATTATGTCTGATCCAGCCGCCATCACATTCTCTCCAGGAGTCACGGGGGTGAAGACCTCAACAGACCTTCCTACACTTCTAGTATACTCGACCATCACGACAGCGTTGGCTCCTACTGGCAAGGCAGCTCCTGTGGCTATCTCTGAAGCCTCGCCTCTGTCAACTGCGAAGCTTGGAACCTCCCCCGGCTCAACCTTGCCGACTAGCCTCAAAGTTCTCGGGGTGACTTCACTGGCGCCGAATGTGTCCGGAGCATACACAGCGTATCCGTCCATAGTAGCCCTGTCGAAGGCTGGTACATCGATTGATGAGGTGACATCCTCAGCCAGGACCCTTCCTACGGCGTCATCCAACTCCACCTCTTCGTCTGGCAGGGATGAGCGAATCCTGGACCTCAGTATAGACTCGACCTGGTCTAACGTCTTCAACGTTCTGAATATCTTTCGGCTGCCCAACTAGACCACGTGTCTGCGGACTTGGGTGGAGAGGCTGTTGCCGCTTGGACCGTCACCGGTATGGTTTGCCGGCTCTCAGACGCCTGATCTCCTCAACCAAGGCGAGTAGAAGCTCCCTCTTAGACATTCCTGACTTCTCAAGGGTCATGTGGCCTGTCTTCTCCCACCATGAGTCAGGCCTCGATGATGCTTTGACTATCTCGAATCTGAGTCCGAGGTTGCTTGCTGCTGTCTGCATCTCCTGAAGCCTCGGCGCATGCACGGAGAGGCTTCTCTTGATCTTCCTTCCTTGACCCGCTGTCTTCGAGGAGTCTATGTTGGCGGGCCAGACCGTAACCTTTCCCGGTTGCCTCAAAGCGACACCTAGGCTGGGCTACCGTGGCTTTGCCAGGACTGCGTTGACGACGCCATCTTGGCCAGGCCTGGAGGTTACATGCGCCTGGCCGATCGGCGTCTCTATTATCGCGCCTTTGGTGATTATGCCTCGCCTCTCAAAGTTCACGTTCGAGGGGTTCTTGATAACACGTATTATCTCAACCTTCTTGGTGATGTGTGTAGTCGGGTCTGTGACATTCGCTAGGTTGGATGCTGAAAGCTTGAACTTGAGATTTCCGCCGTAGGCTCTGTGCCTCAGCCTCCTAGTCTCTCCTACGATGGTGGCTGCCGGGTCGCCTCCGAGTTCGAAGGCCCTCTTGCCTCTGTAGGCTCGCCGCCTCCCGCCAGACTTCTTACGCTTGGCAAGACCGCCATGCCATTGAGGCATCTGCTACATCACACTCTCAGGCTTCGCCTGTCTCCACTTGACGTTCATATATGGGTTTTGCGGTCCTAGCGAGCCACTTCAGCTTCCGCCTGAAGGTCCCTGTTCTGCTTGGGAGGCTAGACTGGCTGCACGTTTGCCCTTAGCCTCCAACTGCTGGAAGATCTTCTCCAGCTGCTGCCTCATCACTCGAGGTTCACTGCTGAGGTTGAAGTAGTCTGCGAATGTTCGAGTCGTCCTTAAGACTTTGGTTCTGCCCAGCCTCTCCTCTGCGAGGAGGCCTTTATCGACCAAGTCTCGGATGTGGCCGTAAGCAAGGTTCCCTCTCACCTTGACTACGTAAGCTTGAGTCACCGGCTGTTTGATGGCTATGAAGGAGAGGGTTTTCAGAGGCCCTCGCGTCAGCAGTCTCTTCGAGACTAGCTTCGCGATCCCTTGAGTCAGGTCCGGCCTCAGCTGCATCACGTATCTGCCGTCTTGGAGCCTTAACAGTTCGAGTGCACCACCCTTCCTCTTGTACTTCTCCATCAACAGTTCAGCGAGACGCTTGACTCAGCCACCCTGATAACTATGTCGCTGCAATCACACTCCTGCGCTAGCCTAACGCTTCCTCTGCTAGCCAGAAAGAGTATCAAAAGGAAGGTCCTCACAACCTCTTTGACACTCATCCTCGAGGTCAGTCGGCGGAAGGAGATCGTCTCGCCACGCCTAAAGTCCCGTATGAGTCTGTGATAGAGTTCTTCCAAGTGCTCTTGAATGTTCGTGATAAAATCATCCAGCGCCTCGACGATGGGTGTAGGCTTCAGGCTTGAGGCATCCCTTGAAATCAGACTCATCTCCCTCATCAGGACCTCCTCGATAGCCTTCAGAATCTCCT
>JAWCLX010000012.1:2621-3017 GCA_038850385.1 Bathyarchaeia archaeon
TGCCGTATACTCGAATCGGATCGGGAGGGGGAGGGGGGGTGGAATATATTCTTGAGGTCGAGGCGGCGGCGGTCTCGGCGGATCCTCCATCTTCAGTACCAGTTCAGACTTCATCCTGTGGATTATTGATGAACTTAGAAGAGCCGTTCCTGATATTGAGAAGTCTACTTGACCTCTCTCTCTCATCTCGGCCAGGAACCTGTTCAGGAGTAGGGAGATGTTGACGTCCCACGGCTTGATCCGGTGAAGCCTTAAGAGGTCAAAGAGGATGAGGTATGGAGGCCTCAGCCAGAAGGGTTTCTCAAGCTCCGACATCGACCTCGCCTCCAGGTTTCGGCAGAGATACGACTTGCGAGTAGCCGTCCTGTATGAATATCCCGAATACGTTGCTCGCCT
>JAWCLX010000012.1:3027-16843 GCA_038850385.1 Bathyarchaeia archaeon
CTATCTCGTCGAAGGCGTAGAAGGGCATTGGATGAATCGTCTGGAGCGCTAGAAGGAAGCAGACCGTCGCCACGGACTTCTCGCCTCCGCTTGCGCTGCCTATCGACAGCTCAGCCTTCCCTGGAAAGGCGAGCTGCATATCAACCCCACCGTTGAAGACGTCCTCAGGGTTTTCCAGGATGAGTCTACCACTCCCCCCATCCGTGATCTTCGAGAAGGCCTCGTTGAAGTTTCGGTTCAGCCTCTCGAAGACGCTCATGAACGTCTCACGCTTCTTGTTTTCAAGTTCTTCCATGAACCTCAGTATAGAATGCTTCTCTTCCTCGAGTTGATTGATCCTCATAGAGAGCTGCTTGTAGTTGTCTTTCTGTTCTTCGTAGTGTGCGACGGCCAGCTCGTTGACCGCCCCGATCTCCTGGAGTTCTCTTCTCAGTGTTGAAAGGTTCTCCTCGACCGCCCGTGTGTCGACAGGAGAGGGTTCGTCCAGTTTCTGGAACCCCAGCCTAGCGAGTTCCTCAGTCAAGTAGTTCTCTTCCAGCTCCTTCTTGTTGAGTTCAAGCCTCAGCATAGTCAGGTCTGAGCTTAACGCCTCAATCTCCGCCTCCGCTCTGTGAAGGGACTCGCCTAATCTGTCCAGTTCGGTCTGGATCTCGGTCCTCCTCTGCCTGAGAGACTCCAGCGACCTGGAGAGGCCCCCCCTCTCCTCAGTCATCCTAGAAAGCTTTGAGCTCCAGTCCTCAAGCTCCTTGGAGGCGAGCTCAAGCTTAGATGTTAGCCCCTCCTCACTCTCTCCTATGTATCTGAGCTGACCCTTTATCCGCTCCAGCATCCTCTGCTTCGATTCCACTGATGATTTGATGCTTGATATTCTCAGGGAGACTATCGTCTTCTCCTCTCTCAGCCTCTTCAGTGCTTCTGTTAGACTCTCATACTCTTCTTGAATCTGTTCGGTCTGGGCGGGATGAAGCTTGTTTCTCAGGCTGGTTCTCTCCTCCTCAAGCCTCTTGATGGCCTTATTCAGCTCAGCCTTCCTATCCAGCATAGACTGGAGATTCACCCTGAACTCTTCTGCACGCTCCATTAGTTGTTTGACTCTCTCATGGATGTGTGCTGCCTCTTCAGCAGTACTATTCAGCCTCTCTTGAATCGCTCCGGTGTCTCGCAGTATTCGGTCTAACTCCTTCCCCATTCCTATCTTCTCTTCCCTGAGGTATTCGAGTCTTGAACGGATCGTCTCGAGATCGGATCTGTCTTTCCCTATGAGTCTTGAGAGAGACGTGAAGGCCTCCTTGAGGTCTTTCAGAAGCCTCGTCCTTGGAGCTACAGAGGATATGTCCAGCGGTTCCCTGTAGTAGCCTCCTTCAATCATCCCGCCGGGTTCGTATAGGTCTCCTGTGGTGACCGCGGCTCTGAATCCTTCCATCGATGCCAAGTAGGCGGCTCTCTGACTCTCTGCCACTAGAGCGTCGCCGAGTAAGGAGTCTAGAGCAACCTTGATTGAGGGGTCGAACTGTACACAGTCAACTGCTCTCTTAATCACTCCTTCAATCTTCGGGATCTCGCTTGATTGACGGGATCCGGGGAGGATGTCGAGCGGGATTATCTTGATGCGGCTGAGTTTTGACCTTTTGAGATGTTCGATACACTCTAGGGCGGTGGCGGTGTCTTTGACGATTATGGAGTCCAGCCAGTCTGCGCAGGCAGCCTTCACTGCTCTCTCATACCCTCTCTCAAATCTGATCAAGTCTCTGAGTCGACCTATGATGTTGGGGAGTCTGCCGGAGGATCGGAGTTCCTGGATCTCCTCAAAGGCTGCTTGACTCGGCACCAGCTGATCTACGGCCCTCCGCTGCGCTTCAAACTCGATTATTGATCCTCCGGCAGACTCAGCAGTCTTAGCAGCCTCGTTGAGCCTCTCCACCATAAGCCTCTCGAGGACCGTGTATCGGTCTAGATCTCGATCGACAATGCTCAGCTTCTCTTCTTGACGTGTTCTCAGGTCTTCTAGGTCTCGTTTCCTCTCCTGGAGCTCAGCAAGCGTTTTCTGAAGCTCGGCCTCACGATTTCTGAGCGTCTTCAATTCTTCCTCGATGACTTCGATCTTAGCCGACTCCGCATTGACCTGCGGGCTGATTCTTGAATCCTCTACAACGGCCGAGTTGAATGCTCCTTCTATTTCATCCAGAGTCTTTCTGAACTCTGTCTGGGTTTCCTTTGCTGTTTGGATCTGGCTTGATAGTTGGAGAGTTTTGGCCTCAACCTCGTCGAGATCCCTCTGTATCCTAACCCCTTCCTCCATGAGTTTGAGAAGTTCAGAACTCTGCGCCCCTATCTCAAGTTCATGTTGGGCAGCCTCCTGCTCCAGGACTTCTTTCTGTTTCCTGATGAGCTCGAGATTCAGTCTCTTCGCCTCTATCTCAGCCTTGGAGCTTGCAATCCTCGAGTTTACCTCACTGAGGCGTCTCTCGAGCTCGCTGATCTTCAGCCCTTCCTGGTCTAGGAGCCTCTCTTGCAGATTCCTCATCTCCTGCTCGAGCTGGAGCTTCAAAGTTGAGATTTTCTCCCTCTCACTCCTCATATCGTTCAGTCTCGACTCCTTGAGTCCAGCCTGCTCCCTGAGTGCGTCAGCATCTCTTCTGAGGATCGACAATTTTCCGGAGATCGTTCTCGCCTGGAGTCTGGCGATCTCCTGGGTCAGCAGCGAATGCCTTAGATAGTCGTTCCTCTCTCTCTCAAGCGACTCCACCCTAAGCCTGACCTCGTCGACTCTGGCCGAAGCGATCTTGAGGTTTGTGTCTGCTTGGGCGAGTTGGGCTTGAGCCTCAGCCTTCTTCAGATCGTATGCTCCCAAACCCACTAGGTCCTCTATTATCTTGCGTCGCTCTTCAGAAGTGACCTCGGCCAGCCTTGTGATGGCATGTTGCGGGACGATGTTGTAGCCTTCTACACTGATGTCTGCTGCTGAGAGAAGCTCGGTCAACTGCTTTCTCGAGACTCTTCTGCCGTTCAGTCGGTAGACTCCTTCACCACCCTTGTAGAATTCACGGGATATCGTAACAATTCCGGAATCGATCGGTATCCTTCGGTCGGCGTTGTCGAACTGGACTGAGACGTAGACTGAGCGTGGAGGGTTCTGGAGTGTTGATTTCGATATGAGGTCTGAGAGTGAGGCGCCCCTCAACTCCTTTGGACTAAGTTCGCCGAGGGCGAATCTTAGAGCGTCTAGAATATTCGACTTGCCAGAGCCGTTTGGGCCAGTTATAACGGTTAGGCCTTGGTCGAGCTTGAGAGTAGCTTTCCTCGTGAAGGTCTTGAATCCTCTGAGGTCGATCCTCCTTATGTAGACCATTCTAGCAAGCCAACCTCAGGAGTGCTCGATCATACTATGTCGGCAGCTGTACTGCCCCAGATTGGCTCCACCTCAGTACGCACTCTACGATCCACTCTCAATCCAAGACAACAGACAATGTGTCAGTGCACATTTCAAGGCTTTGGTCTGGCCTACTTGCCGAATCTTCTAACTCTCTTCTGATACGTCCTTACGGCTCTGAGTAGGTCTATGTTTCTGAAATCCGGCCACCATACGTCTATGAAGCAAAGCTCACTGTAGGCTGACTGCCAGAGTAGAAACCCGCTCAGCCGCTCCTCTCCAGAGGTTCTAATGATCAGGTCAGGGTACGGGTTTGGAAGATGGGCTGTGTATAGGTGTTGCCTGAAGAGCTCCTCGTCTATCTGGTCAACGGTGACCCTCCTCTCTTGGACCTTCTGAGCTATCTTCTTCGCTGCATCTACTATCTCCGCTCTGCCGCCGTAAGCTATAGCAAGGTTGAGGTAGTGTTCGCCATACCCCTTAGTCGCATCCTCCAGGTCTTGGAGAACGCTCCTGAGGCGACCCGGGAGGTATTCCAGTCTACCGAGGACCTTGACTCTGACCTTTTCCCTATGTATCCTTGGGTCAGACTTCACACGTAGAGCCTCCTTCTCTATGAGTGAGAATATGTTCTGCACCTCCGTCGGCGGTCTTTGGAAGTTCTCTGCAGAGAAGGCGTATACCGTCACGACCTTTATTCCCAGGTTAAGGCACCACTCTAGGAAGTCCTCGCCCTTCTCCGCACCTTCCATATGGCCCTCGGCTACGCTCAGCAGCCTCTCAGCAGCCCACCTCCTGTTCCCGTCCAGTATCACCCCTATATGTCTGGGCATCTCACCCTTCTTGACCTGGTCTCTCAACCATCTCTCATATACTTTGTAGACACCAAGCGCTCTCAGAAGGCCTTTGAGCATGAATTCATCTCCGAGTCAGGGGAACCTATCTAACGGTGCCGCACTCCGGTTCGAAGCCTCATCTGCTCTACCAGGGTACTTCTCCCCAGGTTCTCGTGTCTTTCCAGTCTGGTGTTGATCCTAGACCGGTGTCTGGTCTACCCCGGCTGGGAAGATCTTCTTCTGCTCCATCAGAGCCTTGAACTCCTCAAGGGAAACCTTCTTTCCTTGGCTCAGCTTTGCTGAGCCTGACTGGGCAAGCCTCTCTACGTGCGCCTTCCTTTTTCTCTGGCGTTCAGCTTCCTCGTTACCGAATACTTCTCTTTGAATCTTCTTCTTCTCGAGCATGTTCTTCAGTATCTTCTGTTCTACCTCTTCAATTTCGGTCCGTGCTTGCAGGAATCTTCTGTGAGCATCGTCGGCTGCAGCCTTGGTCTCCTTAAGCTTCCTGACGCACTGCATCATCTCCTCATGTACCTTGGCGCTTGACTGAGCGGCCGCGAGTAGTTTCTCATGTATTGATTGAGCTTCTTGCCTGAGAGTCTCCAGAGCTGATTTCTGACTTCTTATTTCTGATCTTAGTTCGTTCAGTTTCTGGTGCTGTGCCAGCTGGATCTCCAATTCCTTGATCTGAGCGATCAGCCTATTCTCTTCTTCCGGCTTGAGTGAGGAAGTCTGCAGTCGCCATTCAAGTTCTTCAAAGGATCTCTTTGCCTTTTGGAAGCCCCCTCGGACTTCCCGGACCTCCCTGAGAGGGCGAAGGACCTCAGCGATTTTGTTCCGTCTATCAGCTATCTCCTCCCTCATTCTGTCCCTGGATGCTTTCAGGGACTTCACCTCAGCATTCATACTGTCCCTCTCACTCCTGAGGGCTCTCACATTCTCGCTGAGTTGCTTAAGCTCGCTATTCAGGATGTTCCGCCGCTCAGCCCACTCTCGACATTCGTTCTGGAGTCTATTCCGTTGGTACCTCAGGTTCTCAAGCTCCCTATCGATCGCGCTCATCTCTTCGAACTTTGATTCCCCCTTGTCTTCGATCAGTGTCGGTTCACCTTACGTCATTGGTGAGTGTGACTGTGGAAGAGAGTCATGTCCGAGGATTGCTATGTCCCAAATGTTCCCACTTAACTACCTTCAGATAGGCTATATGCTCACAGGTCTCTTCTTTGATGTGTATCCGCACTTCTCGCAGATCAACATGAACATGTAACTGTAGTCTCTTATAGAGGCTTTCCGGGTTAGCTCTGCCCCACATCTCGGGCATTTGTCATTGATCTTTCTCTTCACTTAATCAGCCTTCGTGATCTTGTTTCTTCATTGCTTGAATGGTGACTTGCCTGAATGGTTTTCGGTTACCTCATGCAGGTGAGGATATCGCCTCTGACTGAGTCGATGGGGGTCGGCTGAGCTTCTCCAGAACCTTGCCGGCCTGATTCTGTTCACGCGGTATCCATTTGAAGCTGACCACTCTGCCCCTGCTCAGTCTCCACACCCTCTCTGCCAAGCTCTTAAGTTTTGAATCTCTTATTTGGTATTCGCCGTTAAGTTGTTTAACTGCCAATTGACTATCAGAGTATACTGTCAACTCCCTCTCAGGGATCTCTTCTAGGGTTGCGATTATAGCCTTGTACTCGGCCTGGTTGTTCGTCAATCCCCTCTCCATGAACAGGCGTGGTTTCCCCCCAGCTACTAGGTAGCAGTATGCCCCGGTCCTCCCAGAACCATCGACGTAGACCTTCAATTCATCCATAACAAGTTCCTTAGAGGCTTCTCTGACCCGGCTTCTCTAACCTCTATCGGCCGGCAGCCTTTGACCTAGGCCTTCTCGAGAAGCATCCTCGCATCGACTACGCTCGCCCCTTTGCTATAAGCCATTATTGGGTTGAGGTCCATCTGGCTTATCTGCGGGAGATCGATGAGTAGCTTCGAAGCCGCCAGAAGTATCTTGACTATGGCTTCTTCATCGACAGGGGCTTGCCCCCTGTAACCCTTAAGGATAGGGTAGGCCTTTATCTCGGTAATCATTGATCTTGCCTCAGACTCGTCGATGGGCGCTATTCTGAAAGTGACGTCTTTAAGGATCTCCACAAATACGCCGCCCAAGCCGAACATTAGTGTCTGACCGAACTGCGGATCCTTGAGCCCCCCGACGATTACCTCAGTTCCCTTGGGAGCCATCTTCTGGACTAGAACCCCCTCTATTCTTGCGTCAGCCCTGTACCTTTTTGCATTCTCAATCACCTGCGTGTAGCCTCTCTCAACCTCTTCGAGACTGGCCAGACCGACGAGAACGCCTCCAGCCTCTGTCTTGTGGATGATGTCGGGCGATACAATCTTCAAGACGATGGGGTAGCCGTATTTCTTCGAGGCCTCCAAAGCCTCCTCCTTGCTTGAGGCTACTGTGAAGTCAGGGGTCGGGATACCGTACTCCATGCAGATCGTCTTTGCCTCCGGCTCAAGGAGGGTTAGACGACCCTCATCCATGGCGTTCTTGATTATAGTTTCAGGCTTTCCCATCTGATATCCCTTGACGCTTCCCTCAATGTCTTCGATCTTCTTGCAAGGCAAGGTCGCCGTGAACGCAGAAGTTCACTCACAAACCTGACATATGTATTTTGCACCGTAGTACAGTAGGTCGGCACTTAAGGATTTCCCTGCACCACCCGGATGGTCGGCTTGCCGAGTCTTGGGTAAGATTCAACATTAAAACTACTGGTGTGTGCCTGAGTGAGGTGATCCTGGAGGATCAGGGTCTAGGCTCCTCACCGCCAGTCAGTATTCGTGTCAGTTCCGCATTCAAATCCACGAAGCCCGTACCATCCTTCGCTGAGACAGGTGTGAGGTTGAAGGTTAGACTTGTTCTCGTCAATGCCCTCGAGAGATCCCTGCCTACGAGTGATGCTGTGTTATCCCGCATCTTCTCAAGTGCCTCGATCAATCGATTAGGATCTTCTGACCAGCCGACCGTCTCATGAAGCTTTTCTTCGTCGAGCAGGTCTGATTTTGAGAGGGCATATACTTGCGGTTTGAGGAGTCTGGTGTAGACCGCGGCTGCCAAGTATGTGTTCGAGACATAGTTCATGGGTGTGGAGGAGAAGGGCCCGTCGAAGAGGTAGACGACGGCTTTCTGGCAGTCCGCGATCTCATCTACGATGAATGGCCCGCTCTCTCTGAATGCGAAGAGTTCTATCTGCCCAGGCGTATCGACAAGGACGATGTCGGGAGCGACTTCCTCTAGGCCGTCCCTGATCTCCTCGATGTTGTCACCGATCAGGTCTGCCGCCACGATGAGTCCTCCATTCGGGCCTAGCTGGTATCTCTCCATTATCTCATCGAGATCTATGGAGGCGCGGACATCGATGTCGGGGTCGTAAGGCAGATTGCTCACCCCAGGGTCGAGGTTGACGGTTATGGCGTTCTGTTCATTCAGCCTCAGCCATTCACAGAGATGGCCGACGAGTGAAGACTTCCCAGAGCCTGCCATCCCCACAACGAATATGATGTTCATCGAGATCAGCCGGAGGATGACCTAGTCTCTAGAGGAGAGACGAGTCAGAGCGACTCCGCCCAGAAGCTCAGTAGTCACTTCTATTGCCCTCAAAACGTTATGCTTAGCTCTTCTGCTGTGTCCCGCCCTGGAGGAGAAGTGAAGCTCTATGAATGAGCCATCCCTCCCTTCCCCGACTTTTGCGTGGGATTTGACGTAGACCTCTGGGGAGCGGTTCATAACCTGGTCGATTAAGGGTGCGATCTGAGATTCAAGAATCCCGGAGACGATGTAACTGGCTTCATAGAAGAATCGCCTCCCAGCCATCTTCCTGATCTCTGCAGAGACGCTTCTATTGAAGATCGATTGGAGCTCCTCTGGAACCCCTGGGAGGATTATGAACTTGACCTCTCCCTCTGTCAGCGTTACGGCTGGAGCGGTCCCTACCGGGTTAGTTATGGCTTTCGCACCTTGGGGCAGCTTCGCCATCTTCAGTTGGGGGGGCGTGAGTCGAGGGTTCCTGACTTCGAGGATCCTTCTGTATCTGGACCTTACCAATCTCAGTGCGTGACGGTTCAGTCTGAGCGGCCTGTTGAATGCCCTGGAGAAGGCTTCCAGCGTCTTGTCGTCGAATGTTGGGCCTAGACCGCCTGACGTCAGTACTAGGTCCGGCCTCCTTCCAAGGATCTCGTGAAGAGCAGACCCGATCGCCTCTACATCGTCCTCCACGACTGTTACCCTTGTCACCTCAGCGCCAAGCCCGGTTATCTTTTGAGAGAGCCAGTGCGCGTTCGTGTTAAGTGTCTTGCCAATCAGAATCTCATTACCGATGCAAAGCAGTTCAACTCTGCAGACCAACTATATCGATTTCCCGACCGTCAACCTTTCTTGGAAAGCCACCATTGCAAGTATTCCTTCTGTCTCCTCTTCCTCTGGTCTGGACCTGACTCCTTCCTGGCCCACATCTTATCCCTCTCCTCCATGAGCTGTTGTGAGGTAAACATTATGCCGCAGCTCTTGCAGACGTATTGCTTAACGGCTGGGTCGTATGTGAGTTCGCCGCCGCACTCCGGACAGTAGCTTACCATACGCCTGACGCATCTCTGGAGGTCTTCAGCGAACCATCGATCTACCACGCCTTATTATAGGATTTGGGATCGGGCCTGATGCCCATGGGTTGATGGCGCATAGTAGTGCTCACCGATCTCTCTCTGCGCCCTATCGAGCCTGCTCTCTGCCTTGTTAACCCTTGGCCTACCAGATTCCGGGTCTCTCCTGAAGGTCATTCGCATCCTTGAGAGGAAGACATTCATTCCTTCTCTCAGCGAAACCGGCTTTCTCGCTTCTCCATGAACTCCAGGCTCACCCTCGAATATCATCAGGCGATCCGCTACAAAGTCCTGCGTTACTATGTCATGTTCAACGACGAATATGAAGGCCCCTCTCTCTTCAGCAACTCTGCGGATCATCTTCGCCACAGTCAGCCTCTCCTCAACGTCCAGGTATGCGCTCGGCTCATCGAGTAGATAGATCTGGGCTTGCCTGGCGAGGCAGACTGCTATTGCCACCCTCTGGAGCTCGCCCCCGCTGAGCTCCTTAAGATCCCTATCGAGAAGCTTCCTGAGACTGAGAGGCTTCACAAACTCATTCTCGAAATGATCTGTTCCAAAACTCGGTGAGATGCTCGAGAGCAGTTCCTGAACCTCACCGGAGTATCCTGTGGCTATGTATTGCGGCTTGTAGCTTACTGTGTATCCTGCTAGTGGCGTCTTCTTTCCATCGCCATCGCCGTCAGCCCCAACCAACATCTTGATGAAAGTAGTCTTACCTATCCCGTTTGGACCAAGTATCCCGATGACCTCCCCCTGCGTAATCTCACCAGGCTCAACGTTAAGGGTGAAGCTACCTCTGGACTCAGTCATTCTGCTCCACCTGATCTTCATTCCACCCTCGCTCTTGGATTCTCTGGCAGGTCTTACGTGGAACCTTATCGGCTCGGGCCGGAACCTCATGTTCTCGTCAGGTATGAAGCCTTCCAAGTACGTGTTTATGCCTGCTCCTACGCCATGGGCATGTGAGACTATTCCGTAGACGCCAGGCTCGCCGTAGAGGAGGCAGACCTGGTCTGAAAGGTAGTCAAGCATGGCCAAGTCATGTTCAGCGACTATGATAATCTCTTCACCCCCAGCTAATCCTCTTATAGTCTTTGAGACGCGAATCCTCTGTTCGACGTCTAGGTGGCTTGAAGGCTCATCGAAGATGTAGACATCGGCTTGGCGCAAGACTGTCGCCGCGACGGCTACACGTTGAAGCTCCCCCCCACTCAGAACGTCGATCTGCCTATTCATGAACTCCTCGAGTTGCAACTCCTCAATAAGCTCCGCAACCTGACCCTTCTCATCCACCCTCTCTAAGAGTCCAGAGACCTTACCTTTCACACCCTTAAGGACCTGATCTACATACTGGGGCTTGTAGGCGACTTTGAGTCTGCCCTTCGACAGTCTCTCGAAGTAAGCATGAAGCGTGGAACCTTTGAATCTCTGAATTACCTGGGTCCAGTCAGGAGGGGAAGCGAATTCTCCGAGGTTGGGCTTCATCTCGCCAGCTAGGATCCTGAGGGCTGTCGTCTTCCCTGAGCCGTTCCTGCCAAGGAGCCCAGTAACCAGTCCGGCGTGGGGTGTCGGGAGCCGGTACAGCTTGAAGAGGTTCCGGCCGTAACGATGGCTACATTCACCCTCCAGCTCTTCAGGCAGATTGACTATAGTGATAGCTTTGAAGGGGCATTTCTTCACGCACATCCCGCAGCCTGTGCAAAGAGACTCAGATATTGCCGGGGTCTTCTCCGACTCGACGAACCTTATGGTCTCTATCCTAGTTCTGACCTTGGGGCAGAACTTCATACATGCGAGGTCGCAGTCCCCTGGCCTGCAGACGTCCCTATCCAGTACCGCAACTCTACTCATCAAATCCATCCGTCAAAGAATCAGAATAATACACTAAGCTGCTTGAAAGAAAGAGATTGGAGAGGGCTGGGCTACCACTCCTCTTCTTCCCAACCTTCCTCCTCGCCCCACTCTTCCTCCTCACTAGGCTCTTCTTCATCGCTCCACTCAATCTTTCTTATCAACAAGTGTGAAACTCCCCACTTGCTGAGGGATTAACCTGCGTAGAAGGCGTTCTCTTTTTAAGGTTTGCGGTCAACGGTTCCTCGTCTCCTTATCACATGTGAGAGCAGACACGGCGGGCAACGGGATAGGACCATTGTTCCGTACAAGCCTATGGTCTGACGGGTCAGGGACGTCTTCAACACCCGAGACTGAGGTCACAGCCCTGAAATTACTCGGCTCATTACGCAGAGCGTAGATTGGCAAATCATACGCTCCATGAAAACCCGTTGGAAACTGCTCAGCGGCCCACAATACTCTAGGGGGAAATCGATTCTACGGCCTCTGGAACCTTGGATAATGTATCAACGGTGACGTCCGGCTTGCAGCTTCGTTCCGACACCTCCTTCCAATCTCCTACAAATCAACTTCTAATCCCAGCTCTGAGTGAGCCGACAACATCATCTAAGTATGAGTTGCCGACAAAGACAGCCTCCTTGGACGCCACACCCATCTCGCGCAGGGCAAAGTGGAATACTCCCGGATAGGGTTTGCGAATACCAAGCTCGGCTGACGTGACCACACATTCAAAGAACCTGTTAAGACCTAGACGGTTGATTACGCCGTGCGAGACCCTCTCTGAAGACGTGTTCGTTACTACTCCGAGACTGTACTTTGAACTCAAACTCTCCAAGACCGAGTCTGCTCCAGGGACTAGAGCCGCTGAGGAAACTCTTGCCTCGACCAGTAGATCCTCAGCCATTCCAAGTATCTCATCTACGACACTCTTGTTGAATAGTCGATAGATCAGACCTCCGAGCCATGACCTCATATGGATCTCCACCGAAAAACGTTCACGCAATTCGTTGATGAACCGATAGCTCCTCCAGTATTCCTCCAAGAGTGATTCTTCAGACATTGTGTGACCTTTCGATATGATGATTTCACTTAGGGACCTCAGAGCATGTTCATCCACAAGTCGATCCTCTATATTTCTAGAAGTCAAGGTTCCCCCAAGGTCAAAGAGCACAGCCTTCAGGCACATGCTGGATCTGCGCCTCATGGATGATGCATCTTCAAGGTTGCGGGTCAGGCTGTCTGGATGATGTTCCAGACATTTAAATTTGCGCTCTCTCCTGGTAAGCCTGAAACTCACCAAGCTCGACGCCTATCTAGTTCCTGCAGACATGACTAACCTTTGCTCGGTGAGACTTATACGATAACGCGAACAAAAGATGGATCGCTGTTGATCTGCTTGAACGTCTTTGATATCGAGATAGTCTCCATTGGAAGTGAGCTCTGCTACGGGAAGGTCTCAGATTCGAACTCGTTCTGGCTTGCCGACCAGATTACACGGGCAGGCGGCACTGTGAATAGAATAACCTGCATCAGGGACGATGAAGCCCAGATCACAGAGGTCCTTGAGGAGTCCCTGAAGAGAAAGCCGAGGTTTCTACTTGTCACCGGAGGTCTCGGACCGACAAAGGATGACAAGACGATCAGCGCCGTCTCGATGCTGACCAGACGTGAGATAGTAGTCGATGAGGCAACAGTTGAAAGAGCCTGCCAAAAGAAAGGCATCCCAAGAGATAGACTGCCGATACATTTCATCAGAATGGCTAGAACCCTCTCAGGCGCTGAGACCTTCGCTAACCCCGTTGGGATCTCCCCCGCCTCGGTCATTAAAATCAATGAAACAACCCTCATACTAATGCCGGGCCCGCCGAGGGAGGTTCAGGCGATATTCCAAGCCCACATATCACCGCTGATGGAAGGGAGCATCCCTCGCAGGAGTCTTTCACGCCGAGTAGTTGCGGATATGGTGGAGTCAGATCTAAGCCCGATCATCGAGGAAATCGAGAAGACGTTTAGTGAGGTTTACCTGAAACCACTCGTCAGCGAGTACGACAGGAATTCCGGCCTCCCCATAGAGGTGATAGCGTTCGGGGTAGATGACGAAGCCTGCCTTCAAAAAATCGGTGACGTTGCACGTTCCTTGGAGAAGGCTATTCGGGAAAAAGGCCGCAGACTACTAACCGTATCAAAGGAAGAAAGCATCGACTCCTGAGGTGTGCCGTTGATAAGGGAACTGCACGGCTACGACCGGTACGTCCTCATTGAAGGCTTGACCGCTGATAAGCCGATTAGGTTCGAGCAGCTTATGCGCAGGCTTAGAGAGGAGGCTCCTAACAGCCTGATCCAGATCATGGACGGGAGAGGGATAGTTGGGTTTGAACACGTGTTCTTCGCCGTCCTCAACTCGCTGAAGGCCAGCCGGAATAATCGAATGATATGCGATGATCTCAATCTTGAGATTATAGTCTATGCGTCCGCCCAACGCCAGATCAAGAACGGCATAGAGATGCTTGGGGTGAGGGAAGACTCAAAGCAACTCGTATTGACAGCGGTATCCGGAGATCTTGGGGAGCTTCTGAAACTGCGAGACGTGGTCTCCGGCTTCAAGGACCTTCACCGCGACAGCTCAGTCTTCACATCATGGAGTCAGGATAGACTTGACAGGGCGAAGAGGATCTTCGGTGTCTCGGATGCAGAGTTTGAGTCTGTTCAATCCAAGGATCTACCGGCAAATGAGATCCTTGAAAAGTTGGTGATAGAGAAGATGGCGCTTCTCTCAATCAGCGTCTGAGCCTCCGTCTCTCTTTCTCGACTGCGAATGTGGCATCTGGGGGCATAAGGGAAAGCCCAGCGAGATCAGATATGACCTCCACCAACAGTATCTTGTCTGGAGACTCTAGATCGACTCGCCTGTCGATCTTGGAAGCCGCCGCCTCAACTATTGCGCTGCTTCGCAGATCGCTATGTCTCTTCCTAACTGTTACACGATAGGATTCCCCGTCACCTATCCTGCGAGAAAGTTCCTGGGCAAGTCTCGCTATCTCAGGCAGCCCAGCTCTGACAACACTCTCTATAGGAGTGACCTTCAGGATATATCTGAACTCCC
>JAWCLX010000013.1:0-10865 GCA_038850385.1 Bathyarchaeia archaeon
AAAGCTTCAGGTGTCTTGATACTGTCGGCTGAGCAAATCCGACGGTAGAGACTATTTCACACGCGCACTTCGCTCCACTCCTCAGGAAGTCCAGTATCCTGATCCTGCTTGGGTCCGCCACTGCCTTGAAGACTGCAGATTTGAAGTTAACCATACTGATCTCGCCCATGCTCCCCACCTGCTGAGCGATTTGAGAAAGGATAGGTCCAGTTAATAGAACATAAGCCATATGGCAATATTTAAATAGAGTTCTCAGCGTTGCGTCGTCACGGACTAAGGAGGCGAATGGACATTCTCAAGCCGAACAGAAGCAATTTCAGCATAGCGGGATTATTTTTTCTCACAGCCACAATCTTACTTCTAGCGCTTCCTGCAACCGCAATGGCTCAGGATCCGGCACGGAATTATGGCACAGCCGTGCAGAATCCACTCCAACGGACCCTTGATGCGTACGGGAAAGGCCCGTTTTGTGCGGGCTGCCACAACATACCATACCCACTTCCTCCTGAAGGCCCAGTTTCTCCGTCAACGTATCCGGTTGAGGATACTAAGGCGGAGGCTGGACTCAAGCGGCTCACAAGCAGTCGAGGCAGGGATGTTGGCGCAGTCTACAGTCCAGAAGGCGGCAGGATAGTCTGGGTTACTGACAGCCTCGGCAACTGGACCATCTGGATAATGAATGAGGATGGAGCCGACAAGCAGCAGTTGACCCCAAGCAACGTGATCAGCGGGTGGCCTTCATGGAGTCCAGACGGCAGAGAGATAGCATACTGGTCATGGGATCCAGCATCGAAGACCTGCGACATCTGGAAGATGGCAGCTGATGGAAGCTCCAGAGTCAGGCTTACAACTGACGGGAGCTTCAAGGGGCCGCCTATGTGGAGTCCAAGAGGTGACAGGATAGCCTACACAGCAAACCAGACAGGAAACATGGAAGTATACGTTATGAAGACTGACGGAGCCGGGACCAGACAGTTGACCAGAGACCACAACCCAGGATACTGGGTTGAGAGCCGCACAACATGGCATCCTGACGGTGTACACCTCTACTACCAGGTGACAACCTTCCCACTCCCACCATTAACAGTCCCAGAGATCCAGAACGATGTAGCATTCGTCGAGATATACATGCTGAACGTAGACACCGGTGAGGAGAGAAACCTAACACCGAGACTCCATGAGAACGTCCGCAGCATAAGCAGAGACGGCAGACTGGCCTGCATCTCACTCCGATCACCAAACTACGGACTATGGATCATGAACGAAGACGGGACAGACCAGAGACGCCTAACATGGAATAGTAAAGGAGACAGGGCTCCACACTTCAGCCCTGACGGAAGAAAGATAGTCTACTGGTCACTAGCATCAGGAAACCCAGACATATGGATGATAAACATTGACGGAACCAACAACACCCAACTGACAAGAAGCCCCTACATGGACGCCTACCCAACATGGAGCCCAGACGGAAAGAAGATAGCCTTCGAGTCAGACAGAGCAGGAAGCTTCGACATCTGGATCCTCTCACTGGACCAACAACTCACTGTGAATGTGGAATTCGAGACCTGCACACCAAGAGGCGGCACTGGGAAAGCGCTTCTGACCGTAAGACTTAGAGACTCAGGCCTACCAGTTAGAATTGAGAAGGCTGAGATCCGCTTCGCCTGGGAGAGCGAAGGCAAGTACGCTGAGTTTCCGGGTTCTCTTCAAAAGCTGCTCAATGAGTCAAGTGACGTATACCATCAGAGCCTGGAGTTTACAGTTCCTCAGAACGCTGAACTCGGATACAGTTTCTACGATGTTAGGATTCAATACTCAAGACTGCAAGATGGCACAGACCTTGGCGGAGTATATGAGCACTCAGCCGGTGACTTGGAGGTTGGAATTCCAGAACACGCCCGCTGCGACAGGTTATACCTGGAGCTCGGCGGGAAGTTGCAGCAGCTGCACGGACGGGCGATAAATCGCTCATTCGCTCTGGGGAGCACCACCTCAGAGGTTGCTGTCCCCCTCAAAGGCTACTTCGACTATCTTCTCGAGAAACATGCTGAATCTTTTCTAAAAGCAAACGACGAATTTCATGAAGGGAGGTCTCTGTACCGTTCCGGAGACTATGCTGCGGCCCTATTGCACTTTCAAAGAGTGAATACTATTATGAACCAGACAGCACAGGATGAGGCTATGCAACCTCGTCCACCTGCTTTCCCATCTCTGGCGACACCGCTGCTAGCAGCCTTGGCTTTAGTGCTTCTAATGGTTCACGTCACGAGAAGCAGAAGAAAGCTGGGAGTGCAAGCACTAGGATCTGTCTAGATTGCTTCGGTCAGCAGTTTCCTACATGGTTGAACGTATTACTCCCTTGTTGATGCATGAAATCTGCAATGCTAACTTGAATATTGCAGGGGGCTGACGTGCCATTGGACTCTGGCTAGCATACAGCCTCGACAAGCATCAGCAATCTCTCCAGACTACAATCCCTCATCTCTTGCAGGAATGGGGCTCATACATAGTTGTCCAAGACCCTCCGTTCCAACGCTTCAAGAAAGACGCGTGATTCCAGCCCTTTTGACTCCCCCTACTTGACCCTCGAAAGTATGCCTTCAGCCATCTCAGTCAGCCTCTTGGAATCCGTCTTATCTATTCCGGCTTCTCGGGCTAGATCTTCGGGTCGCTTATCAGCAAGTTGTCTCAGTGTTACTATGCCGACGGAAACTAGGCTGTCCCTAGTTGAGCTTTTGAGACCTCTGATGTATGTTATCGGATAGACACTTCTCCCCCTGATCATAGTCTGAAGGTCCTGCCCTGGAGGGGAGCTCCAACCTATGTGGAGGATGTCCCTGCATCTCGTGTACTGCAGGGCATGTTCGGAGAATTTTGTGTTGCAGACTATCATAGCCCTGTCCACCTTCAGCCGGCTCAACCCAGCCTGGTATCCCTCGACAAGGTCTTCCAGAACGGCTCTAGCTATCCTTGCCACATCCAAACCTGTACGTGTGTGGTAGTCAGCATGTTGCTTCACCTCCACAATGTATGTCTGCCCATCCCTCTTCGCAATAGCGTCTACCTCATGCTCAACACATCTCCCCCTCAGGATCCGGCTCGGCTCAACATCGTAACCGTTCTCAGACAGCAGGACCTGAACAAAGACCTCGAAGTCCGGCTTCGACCTCAGCAACCCCAGCGACCTGCGAAGGTCCATGTGATATCTAGCCTCGGGCTTATACCTGCCTAAGAACCTAAAGATCATTCTAAGTATCTCTCCGGTCCCCACCCCGTCGTAGACTCTAGACTCAATCCTCTTGGCAACCTCTTCAGCCACATCCTCGGTCGCGCCCATTCTCAAACAGGTTGAAACTATCTTCTTTCTGTCGAAGATCTGTCTGGTTCCGTCGGCCTTCCTCACATAGATCGTAGTCGTCTACACATGCCTCCATGCAGCATCGTCATTGTGCATACTCTCAATCTCAGAGTATGGATTATAAGCTGATTCTTGTTCTGTCAGAGAATGGTTGAGTCACATAACGTATGGCTTAAGACTCGTTGCACATTACCTGTTGAGGCGGTCATCACCGCTTGCAAGAGTTATTGGGACAGATTGTCTAAGAGACTGGAGGCCGGGGATGAAACCTCATAATGCAGCAAACCTCAGACCTGATCAGTCGCAGAAACCTCACTCTGAGGCCGCCCCTGAAATGGGCTGGCGGGAAAAGGTGGCTCGTCCCGTACCTGAAGCCGATCTGGGATCCATACAGGAACCGTAGACTAGTAGAACCTTTATGCGGTGGGCTCGCTGTCGCCTTAGGGTTGATGCCTAACCAAGCCTTACTGAACGACATCAACATACACGCCATCAACTTCTTCAAGTGGCTCAAGCAGGGCCTCACCCCGACGATCCCCATGGAGAACAACCGGAGGCTCTACTATGCTCATCGCGACAGGTTTAATGCACTTATCAAGACAGGGAAGGCTGACAGCGAGGAAGCCGCTCAGCTCTTCTACTACCTTAATCACACATGCTATAATGGACTCTGCCGCTTCAATCGGTCAGGAGAGTTCAACGTACCTTTCGGCCGTTACAACAAGATAAACTACATGCATGACTTCACACCGTACCAGCACGCCTTCCAGAGGTGGGAGTTCACTTCAGGAGACTTCGAGACCGTACCCTTGGATCCAGACGACTTCGTCTATGCGGATCCACCTTACGACGTTGAGTTCACCCAGTACTCCAAGGAAGGGTTTACTTGGGAGGATCAGGTACGCTTGGCGAGGTGGCTTAAAGAGCATCCAGGCCCAGTTGTACTCTCCAACCAAGCAACCGGAAGGATATGTAAGCTCTACAGTGACTTAGGATATCAGCTGCGCATGCTCGAGGCACCGCGTCTGATAAGCTGCAAAGGCGATAGAAAGCCTGCAAGAGAAGTCCTAGCCCTCAGAGGAGTCAAGAGTCACACGCTCCCTGAACGTCTTGCCTGATGAGTCTAAGAGTCTGCTGAGGCACACCTCTCACAGATCACAAGTCTCTTATTGAGAATCAGACCGCCCAGATAGATGAGGGTCTGGCATGAGCCTCTCGGGCAAAGTCTCGCTGGTTACCGGAGCAGGTAGTGGGATAGGGAGAAGCTGCGCTATTCAACTCGCGCAGGAGGGTGCGGACCTGATCCTCTGGGGCCGGACTGAGAGTAAGCTTGCGGCTACCGGGGCAGAGATCGCCAAGCTCGGGAGAAAATGTAGGTGGTACCCGGTCGATGTCACGGACATTCACGGAATTCCTGATGCTGTGCAGACGATCCGTACTGAGTTTGGTGAGGTCGATATACTGGTGAATAGTGCAGGGGTCAACATCCCGCAGAACGCTGAGGAAGTCACTGAACAAGCATGGGATACGATAATGGACACGAACGTTAAGGGGCTCTTCTTCTGCTGCCAGGCCGTAGCCAAGCAGTCTATGATACCGCGGAAGATCGGTGTGATAATCAACATATCATCCCAGGCTGGAAAGGTTGCCCTGCCCCTCCGTGCAGCATACTGCTCAAGCAAAGGCGCAGTAGACCAGTTGACAAGAGTCTTGGCTCTGGAGTGGGCAAAACACAACATAAGGGTGAACGCGGTCGCACCCACCTTCGTCGAGACCCCGTTCACTGCCAAGATGCTGTCCGAGAAGGAGTTCATGGAGTATGTTATGAACAAGATCCCTCTGAGACGCCTTGCAAAACCTGAAGACGTGGCTGCTGCCGTATCTTTTCTAGCATCAGACAGGTCAAGTATGATCACTGGAGCAGTCATACCAGTAGACGGCGGCTGGACGATCCATTAAAGACATCTAGACCACATCCGACCTGACTCACTCAAGACATAAAGAGATGAATGGGGAGGTATCAGTCATGGAGACGGTCGAGTACGAGAAGCTGCCGAAGTATGAGATCATTCCGAAAGTTTGGGGTCGGGTTTTACTGAACAGTGAACAGATGACCTTCTTCCTAGTGGAGATACCGGCTGGGGGGAGCGTCCCTATGCACAGCCACCCTCATGAGCAGATGGGGGTCTGTCTTGCTGGCGAGGCTGAGTTCACAGGCGGAACCGAGAAAAAAATCGTTCGGAAGGGAATGGTCTACAGGCTGCCGCCGAACGAGGAGCATGGAGTGAGAAATATCGGACCTGAGAATAGTGTCTTTCTTGATGTTTTCTGTCCGCCAAGAATAGAATACGTAGTCAAGCAGAGATCTATGGAAGAGCAAACGCATGATCGTTGATCTTCACCGGCCAGTGCACGCGCTCGCGGTTGCATCAGCACCGGCTCGGAGAAGCGGAGACAAGATAAACCCTCTGTCCCTCAACCATCTTGAAGCTCCACGTGACTTAAATAGGGCGGCGCCCAATTGAGCGCAAGTTGGTTTGACGAGAACGGCAGCTGAGAGTCGATTTCTTCACGAGAGACATCGCCCGCACGTCCTTCTTGTTCTGACTGACAGAGATGACAAGAGGTGAGAAACGAGAATGTATCCTAGAATAAGGGACGCACCTGTCGAGGAAGGGAAGCAGTATGAGGTCGACATAAAAGAGAGGAGTCGACGTGGTGACGGTCTTGCACGCGTTGAGGGGTTCGTGGTCTTTGTACCTAACACGAAGCCCGGGGACCATGTCAAGATCCAGGTTACCCAGGTTCGTGACCGCTTCGCGATAGCTGAAAAGTCTGAATAGAAAAGAGATAGTTCGCCATCCAAGCTGGATGGCCCCCCACTTTTTGGCCACACTATGGGAGTAGTTGTTGTGATACTCTCAACAAGTTGGCGCTCGATTGATGTTTGCGCGCGCAATATCGATCGTCATGATTGCCAGTGAAGAAGAGAAGTCACTCTTCATTTTTTCTCTAAAAACGATATTCTTGCTGCTTCGCTTGTACATACTAGATTTAGGCTTAAAGTTGTTGCTTCACCCCCACGCCCAATACGGGAGGTATCGGTGCCGTGTCACCTCCGGCCTAAGCGTCAAGACAAGCCATAGACCAAGCATTAATAGCCAAATCTATTCAACTATTGCGTCAACCAGATGAGGGAGTTGATGACCTGAAATGCCGATTGTTGAAAGTAGCCCAGCAGAGTTTGAGGGCTTACTGGATGTAGCCAGGTTGATGTTGATATCCGCAAGGACCGCTCCGAAGTCCGGAGGGAAAGATGATGTTGAGACCCTCCTTGTCTACGGGAAGGAGAAGGACGAGATCGCTGACGAGATGGAGAAGATGGGCAAGGAGAGGAATAATCCCGGCTTCTCCCGTGACGGCAGGAACGTTAGAGACTCAACGGCCGTTGTCCTTGTAGGTGTTGAGGGAACTAAGAGCTTCGGGCTGAACTGCGGAGGATGCGGCTATGAAACCTGTGATGCATTCAACAAGGCACAACGCTCAAGAGGACTGGACTTCTCAGGCCCTAATTGCGTCTTCAAGATCCTCGACATGGGGATAGCTCTTGGATCGGCTGCAAAGACCGCTATGAACCATAACGCTGACAACCGGATAATGTTCCGGATCGGAACGGCTGCTATCAGGCTTGGGATGGCCAAGAAGTCCAGCATAGTAATGGGGATACCGATCTCTTCCAAAGGTAAAGCCATCTACTTCGACAGGCCCTGAACCATCATCGAAAACGAAGAATAGGTTGAGATGGATCGCTCTCGAGCATACTCACGGTGTTGGAGGAGAGGTCTCGTGACGACGAGTCAAACATGCCGGTCCCTGGAGGAGCAATCGACGGAGTCCCTGGTGGAGACACACTGGCTAGCCCAGCACCTGGAAGACCAAGGCATAAGAGTGATCGAGGTAGATCCTGCTCCGCTCCCCCCCAACGACGTAGGGCACATACCGAACAGCGTAGTCCTCGACTGGAGAAGAGATCTTTGGCATGGAACAAGCCGAGACTTTGTGACGGGCAGAGACTTCCAGAGCCTGATGGAGAGGTCAGGGGTAACTAATGATACGACTGTGGTGTGCTGCAGCCTAGTGAGGCAATTCTCCACCTACCTGTTCTGGTTCCTGAGATACAACGACCACAAGAAGGCGAAGGTACTCAACGGCGGACTGCAGAAATGGATCTCGGACAGGTTACCGCTGACGAGTGACGTGAGGACTTTCAGGCACAGTAGTGCTGGCGTCTACACCGTCACGAGCCCCAACAAAGGTATGAGAGCTCTGCGAGATCATGTCCTGACTAGTATAAGGAATAGAGAGGTGATCCTCATTGATGCGAGGACACCTCAAGAATACAGGGGTGAGCTGATCAATGTGCCTGAACTGCCGCAGGAAGGCTCCTTCTGCGCAGGCCATATACCGGGAGCAGAACATGTCTTCTTCGAGGAGAACTATCTTCCAGACGGAAGATTCAAGCCCACTAGGGAGCTGAAGCAGATCTACATCTCACGCGGGATAAGGCCTGACAAGGAGATCGTTGCGTACTGCAGATCCGGGCATAGGGCTACAGTCGTCTGGTTTGTGCTCTCGCAGTTGCTAGGCTATCCGAATGTCAGGGTGTATGATGGCTCCTGGACTGAGTGGGGCAACTTGGTTGGTGCTCCGATAGAAAAGGTATGAGTCAGAGGCCTCCGCTGAATCTGGGCCGCTCAGCCTTCTTCAGCCAGATCATTCTTCTCTGATCTCAAGTTTGATGGAGTCCTTCTCGACTACTACTGGGTACGTCTTCAGATCACATGTGGCTATGTGTTCACTCAGTTCACTGTACCAGTTGAAGAAATTGTCGAAGTTCTCAGGAGGGGTCTGCGTCTCTTCATCACCGGAGTAGTGGTATAGGGGCCTGTTCAGAGCTTCGCCTGTCCTCACGTCGAACTGAACGCTGTGCAGCGGACATGTTAGGATATGCCCTTCCAGTGTTCCCATGTTCAGCGGCGCGTTCATGTGACCGCATCTATTATCGACTGCATATAGTCTGCCGTCACAGTTGCATAGGACTATCTCTCTCCCGCGCACCTTGACGTACTTCAGCCCGCCAGGGGCAAGCTCACTCATCTTCGCTACTTCAACCAGCATCCTTGACACTCCACAATTCACTCAGTGGGATCTGTCTGAGCTTCTCAGGGTCAGTGACATCCTTATGGACGTAGAGGCCGCACCAGCAGCGCTTCATATAATCGAAGTGTTTCCTGTGGAATGGTATGCAGGGGCAGACGATCTTCATGTCCTCCTCCCTCTTATGCGTCAGCCCTTGACATGGACAGTAAGGGATGCCGTGCTTCTGTTCCAGCAGGACCTCCTGTTCAAGCAGGAAATCTACCAGCTCCTCATCCGGACTGAACTTGTATCCTAGAGGATCCATAACTCTCTGGAACAAGTATCTGAGTGCTCTCTTCCTGGCTTCGACGTTCATCTCTTCCCGCCTAGATTAGCTTCAGCAGTTCAGCGTACCTCTCAGGATTGTAGCCTATGATCACTTCTTCCCCCACCTTGACGAATGGGAACGCGGTCGATCCCCCATATTTCAGCATCTCTTCCCTTATCCTCTCCTGCTCCTCTTCGCTCGCCAGATCGTAGTCGACGTACTCGAAGGGGATATTCCTTTCTTTGAAGAACTGCTTGGTCTTTCGGCACCAGGGGCAGGTGCTCAAAGTGTACATGACCACTTTCTTTATCTTTCTCACCTACACTTTAACAAAGACCTTCTTCTCGGAAACCCGCAGTTCATAGGTAGGTATCCTAATCTCTCTGGCTTCCAAGAACTCCCCCGTTCTTATATCAAACCTCCAGTCATGACATGGACACTTGATCGTGTACCCTTCAAGGTATCCGCCAGCCAGCGTGCATGCCATGTGTGCACATTTGCTCGATATCGCATAGATCTTCCCTTCTCTCCTTATCAACAGAATCGGCATCCCCTTCGGGAACACTGCCTGAATGCTGTTATTCGGCAACTCGTCTTCTTCAATCGCGAAGACCCAGGAAGGTTCAGACATGACTTGACCCCGGCAGAACCGCGTCTATACTTATCCCAGCCATATGGTATTAAGTCATCTGTCTCGATTTCGCGGACCGCTGCTCCGTCACTGGCTCTTCTGAGGCAAGCATCAAATTGGAGTCAAGATCCCTCGATCGTTCTTTAGATTGATCAAGGATGGTGGTGAATAAATGAGCAAGGTTGGTGACTGGTAGACGAGGGACACGACACATAATGTATTCTCATCAGACACGGAAGATGCGCTTTATGAATGACTGATTTCCTGCAGACGGCTCAGCCATCGTTAATAGACGGCAGAATGGAGTTCAGGGGCGTCGAGGACCTCAGCTTTACAGCGGATCCACCGGTGAGTTGTTTTGGGAAAGCACTAGGCTGAGTATGAAATAGAAAGTGATGTGGGAGCTTGCTCAGCCCCTACACGCTTCTTTTTGGGTTGCTAGCGCTGCGGCTGCGGTGACTGCGACTGTGAGTGCAAGGCGAGGCGAAAAATTGAGTTTAGTCCGCAAGTGCGACGGCAGCGTGGTCTTCGTTAAGAAAGGAAGAGTCGACTGAGGATTATGAGGACAGTAATCTGTCTTCAACTGTTGCTTTCAACCCTAGGCACATCAAGAGAAGCTAACCGCTGAGGGAGCCTAGAGCAAGACATAAGTTTGTAGCTCGACTAGCCAGAGAACTTATCCGCTACGGGGGTTCTGGCAGGATGCGGATCAAGAACACGAGCAGGTACCCAACAGCTGAGGTTGAGGAGCTTGTGAGGTTCGCGTCACGAGGGATCGATTCCTCTGGAGTTGAGGTTCACGTGAAGAATTCAAAGTGGATCTTCGCCGGTAGGGCTTGGCATAACATCGGCAGGAACAGAGTTGTCAACGTCGCAGAGGATATCACTGACCTCCTCGTGATCCGGGTTGGTTCGCCGACGAACTTCCCGTTCGAGTTCTCCTATCCCGGGTTGAGGACGGCCCCAAGATATATGATACAGGATTGGAGGGAGGCTGTTGTCTGCCTGACAGCGCATGAACTCTACCACATAAAGCAGAGGAGGACTGGCATGAGAGCAAGTGAGGTCAGGGCTGAGAGGTGGGCTCTCAAACGGCTGCTTGAGTATCGCAGAGCTATCGCTCAGACCATTTCTTCATAGGGTACCGTACAGGCTTCGGGTTTACCTCCATAGGCCAGACGACGACCTTCTCGCCGTCCTGCCACTGGATGACGCCCATCTTATGGCCTATCTGCCATCCTGAGACAGGGTCGACCTTATACTTCCCGTAGAACGTCGTCATCTCCATCTCGCCCGCGGCCTTCCTTACAGAATCTGAATTCAACGGGTCATCCGCGAGCTCCATCGCTCTCTGTATTACCAGGCCTTGCTGGAATCCTGTTGCAGCATGGTAGTCTGGGAGGTAGTTG
>JAWCLX010000013.1:10921-16805 GCA_038850385.1 Bathyarchaeia archaeon
CTAGGTCTACGGCGAACTGCGGAAAGACTGTGCCTGTCCCTGCCCAGAGCAGCTTCACATTAAGATCAAGCTCCCTCATCTGCTTGATGAGCAACAGCGCATCCGGATATCCTCCAGCGTTCAGGTATATTGTCGGGTTAGCTGATCTGGCCTTGGTCAACATCGGTGTCAGGTCTGTAGCTGATGTTGAGTATTTGTCGTAGAATACTATGTTGAAGCCTTTCTGTCTTGCATATGCGAGGCCGTAGGTTCCAGCGATCATCCGGAATATGTCGTCGCCATGGGTGATGGCGAGGTTTATGGCTTCAGGATCTTGTGGGAGTATACGCTCCCAGATCATGTCGCACATATTCTCGACGTACCGGTCGCCGTTTGTGCACGCCGTCACGATATACTTGAGGCCTTTGAACTGTGTCGGGTCATAGGTCGCTGTGCCGTAGACCTCGAACTTCCTGTACTTCTCGACAACCGGCACCGTCGCCATCCCGAGGGGGCCGTAGACCGGACCGAAGAGGAAGTCGACCTTATCCTCGGTTATCAGCTTCTCGAAGAGCCTTCCAACATTCTCAGGCTTGTCCTCATCATTGTATAGGATCAGTTCAACCTCGTAGGTGTTTCCGTCGCCGGCCTTGATCCCTCCAGCCTCATTCACCATCTTGGCCCAGAGCTTATTAGCGTCACCTTCACTTCTGCCCGGCAACGCATTGGTTCCGGTGAACGGTTTTGTTCCTCCGATCCTGACCTTCCGTTTGGCTCCTGATGTCGGCCTTACTGTTGTAGTCGGTGTTTCCTGGGCTGCGGGCTTGTAGTACTGTGATAATCCGTAGCCTGCTGCTGCGACTGCTCCTGCAGCAACAGCTGCGCCTGCATACTTCAGGTAGCTGCGCCGGCTGATCTTCTCTTGACTCATACAGGACGACCGTAGGAATCCTCGGTTGACGAATATATATGTCCTTGCGCTTCTGTATGCGGTTGGGCTGCCTCAGCCCTCGGCTGCAGGCCTCAGTGTTTTCTTGAAGTCTTCGATCATCTCTTGCATCCCATACCTCATACTCCATCCCCACTCGCTCCTCGCTGGGCTGTCGTCTATGAGTCCGAAGCCTTTCCCGATAAGTTTCACAACCTCAGGATCAGGTTTGAAGGTTATCTTCGCTGAAGGGATATATCTAGTGACTGTATCCACGAACTCCCTCGCGGTTAATGATATTCCGGCCAGGTTGTAGATTCGGGTCTTGATATTTTCCCTTGGTGCATCGTGGAGCATCAGTAGTGCGTTGGCTGCGTCCTTATAGTAGATGCAGGGGTTCCGGCAGTCCTCCTCAACCCAGACCTCGAAGGGTTCACCTGCGATCGCATGCTCGATCATCCAAGGCATGTACTGGGACATATGCTTGGTTCTGGCTCCAGGCCCGACGACTGTTGGAAACCGGACAGCCCTGAAGTCCAGCCTGAACTTCTTCGCGTAGAAGCGGCCGAGGAGCTCCCCGAAGAGCTTGGTCAAGGCGTACATCCCGTCAGGCTTCTGGACTGTTGATTCATCGATCGGCTCTGTGTGTCCTGAGTAGACCGCTGCGGTGCTGGTGAATATGACCTTCTCAACCTCGAAGAGCCGTGCAGCCTCAAGAACATGCATCATGCCGTTAGCGTTGACCCTGTACGCCGCCCAGGGGTTCGCGTCGGATGGTATGCTGAGCATAGCTCCAAGATGGAAGATGCTCTCCACCTTGTGGTCCTTCACTACGTTAAGGACTTCAGACCAGTTCGCCAAGTCGCCGCGGACAACAGCCACCTTGTCTTTGATGGGTTTGACAGCCTCATAGTTCGGCGCGATATCAAAGAGCACAACCTTCTCTCCTCTCTGGATTAGCATCTTGGCGAGCTCGCATCCGACGAAACCTGTGCCGCCAGTTATCAGCTTCGCCATCCTCGTAGTCTCCTGTCCATACTATCTCTTCTCAGGATCCTCCCTGACTCTCTTTACGTGTAGAGTTCAGGATTCATCCTGACTTCCTTAATGAAGTCGTCGATCGTCTGCTGCAGTGTGTACTCCCGTTTCCAGCCCCATTCCCTGACTGCGTCTGACTCATCGATCTTCTGAGCCCAGCTCTTGAGTATCCGGGTCTTCTCAGGGTCAGGATTGAACGTTAACCTTGCATTCGGGATCCTGTCTCGCACCGCCTTTGCGATCTCCTCTGCCGTCGGCAGGTCTCCTGCGATGCAGTAGACCTTTGTCTGTATCCTCTCCGCCGGCGCCTCATGGAGCTGGATCAGGCACCGGAGAGCATCCTTGTAGTAGAGGATGGCGCATACAGTATCTTCTGTAGTGTAGACCTCGTACGGCCTGCCGAGAGCCGGCTCCTGGATCATGAGGGAGGTGTATGATGAGAGGCCTGCAGCACCACGCCCAGGCCCTATTATCGACGGAAACCGGACCCCTCTGAAGTCAAGCCCATACTTCCTGTGGTAGTACTCGCCGAGGAGCTCGCCGCAGACCTTACTGACACCATACATCGAGTAGGGCCGCTGGGGGGACTTGTTCGTTATCGTCTCTGTCTGGCCGAGGCTGTAAGCCGCTATCGAACTGATGAACGTGACTTTCTTGACCCCCAGCAGGGCCGAGGCCTCCAGAATGTTGAAGGTTCCGTTCACGTTCACCATGTATCCTGCTTGAGGATTCTCCTCGCAGGAGATCGAGACCAAGGCGCCTGTATGATATATCTCCTCTATCCTGTTGTCCTCTATTACTCTTAGAACCTCAGGCCAGGATGTGATGTCCCCTCTTACGAACTTCGTTCTCGGGCCTAGCTCATCAAGCCTCTGGTACTTCCTAGGCGGAGCGACATCGAAGAGGGTCACCTTCAAGCCTTTCTGGGCGAGATTCTTGGCCTGTTCCACCCGTTATCATTATCGACAAGCTTGATTCACCTTTGTATAGGAGGCGGGTTCAAACCTATTCTTGCCGGCTCCTTTCTTGTAGAGCGGCGAGCCACTAAAGAAGCTTTTCTATCACATTCGGGCGTGGAATCTGGTCTCAGTGGCTGTGAGGATTTGGATGATGGAATATTAAATACTCAGTGAAGGTAGAGTTCTGTCTGCAACCTCAGTCCTTCGACAGAAGATATCGACTCCGGGGAGATCTATGTTAGAGAGGGTTCCAACAGGAATTGTAGGGCTGGATGAGATGTTGGAAGGGGGAATTCCGAGAGGGAGGACTGTGATCATAGTCGGCGGCCCAGGAACAGGGAAGACGATAATGTGTACCCAGTTTCTCGTGAATGGAATAAGGATGTACGGCGAGAGTGGAATATTTGTGTCACTGGAGGAGAGCAGGGCTCATCTCTACCAAGCCATGAAGAGGTTCTCATGGGATCTGGACGGACTCGAGAAGGCTGGCAAGTTCCGCTTCGTAGATGCCTCTCCCATATGCCGTGCTGCAGGAGAGGTGAAGATCGGCAAGTACACCGTAGGCCGGAGAGAGTTCTCTATGCTCGGACTCATGAACACAATAGAACAAATCGCCGAGTTGACTGACGCAAAGAGGATAGCTGTCGATCCGCTTGCAATGATAATCTTCCAGTACAAAGACATGCATGAGCGTAGGAGCGCATATGTGGATCTGATCGATAGTCTGACAGCTACAGGAGCAACCTGTATGACAACCATGGAAGTACCATCGACAGGGCCGGGCACTGTCGTGGAGGAGGAGTACCTTGCGCATGGCGTGATAGCCCTGCAGAATCTACAGATAGGCAAAGCTATGACTCGTGTGATGCAGATAAGGAAGATGAGAGCGACGGCGGCTGACTTCCAACCTAGACCATACAAGATTGACAGTTCCGGCATAGTTGTATACGCAGATGAAACAATCTTCTAGCAATGCACCTCAAGGAAGAGACCAATTCTTTAAAGATCCGGATCGTTACAGTTGTTACCGCATATGCAGAATACCCAGGCTTCTGATTCTCATTAAGACTAAACATTACTAAGAAATCGAAATCACACTCCTCGTGATGTGCTCAAGAACTCAGCAATTCACACAGACGCCAAAGAGCCAACTGGGATGCAGCCCTGATTAGTTGAGCCGCCATCTCGGTTTTGAGCAGCCTCAGCGGCTGAGACAAGAAATCCGGGGTTATCTGACCCAAAAATAGTTACTGTTCACTAGTGCCCTGAATTTTTCGATCAGTAGTCGGAGCTTATGTCTGCGCGCTTCTCGACCCGAGAAGTCCATGCCGTCCGACGGTCGAGTGATTCTGCCAATTCAATTATGGTTTCGATCGTAAGGCCCTGAGGATATGCGAAGACGACATGCTCGACCCCGAGCCTCTCAAGCCTATCCAGATATGGCCTTAGATCTTCCTGAGACTTCAGGATAGAGAACTCTTCGATCACCTTTCGGGGGATCAGTTCCAGAACTGAGCTGTCAAGTGGACCTGACCTGAGTTTCCTGAGTGCGGGATCAAGCATCTTTGAGAGGGAGAATTCCGTCAGAACGGATCTTGAGGCGCCTAGGGCTACTGTTGCTGAGGCATACTTGAGGATCCTGAAGATTTTAGGGTTGAATCTCCTGTACACGTATGCGGGCGCGAAGACTCCAACATTCGCAGGCAGACCAGCTCCAGTCCTGGGAATATGATCTAAGGCCCACTCAATCAGCCTAGGTGATGAGTAGTTCAGCAGTACACCGTAGAATGAGGAGGCTATCTTGAGGAGTCTCGGCCCCTGAGCTCCAAGCCAGATCCTGCAATTTAAGCCTCTCTTCTCTAGGATTCCATGGATCTCGCTCTTCGCACTCATCAGGTATTGTGGAATCCCTTCAGTCGCATCGAGGTTGACTCCAACTCTGCGCAGTTGTTCTCTGTCACCTGGGCCTAGGCAGAGTTCAAAGCGTTCGCCGTAAGCCTCTATCAAGGTCGTCAGGGTGCTTGCAAGTTGCTGTGGAGAATGAAGAAAAGGACTGATCAATCCTACACCTATCCTTACTTTCACTGTTGCTGAGGCTGCAGCTGACGCGACGACAGGTGCATACCTCTGGCTTGGAAGATCCGAGATCCAGACATAATCGAGTCTGAGACGTTCAGCCTCCTGACACTTGGCCACTGTCTCCGGCACGGTATCGTTGACATTGAGGTTGAGTCCTATCAGCATCAGATCCGCCCCCATGCCTTTGCAACCTGCCAGATGGCCTCCCTCGGATCCCTCCCGTACGGCGGCCCGAATACAACCTCATCGACGCCTAGGCTTGAGTAGCTTCGGAAGACCTCACAGATCCGTTGAGCGTCACCGCTTATGCAGAACTTGTCGACCAGTTTTTCAGAGACTATCTTTGCAGCCTCCTTCGCCCCGTTCCTTCTGATGACCATCCTGATCGCCTCAACTTCCTCATTCGAGACTCCTGCTGCGTGGAGTAGTCTTTCAGGAGTATCAGCTATAACAACCGCGACGACTTTCTTAGCCAGTTCCAGATCTTCTTCGTCACTGAGCATCATCGTTGGGACCCAGAGCACGAATGTGAAGCCTCTCTCAGCCAGACCCGCATCGCCTCTCTCGGACAAGTCCGATCGATTCCCTCACATACTCTCTTGGTCCGCTGAGGATCACTCCGTCCGCCGTCTCGGCTGCCAAGGAAAGGAGCTTGGGCCCCCTCACCCCCATGAAGACCGGAGTATCCACTGGGTGACCGTATTGAGGCTTGTAGCTCTCCAGCCTGAGCTCTTTGTCCGTTATAGAGAACTCACCCCCCCAGATAGACCTCAATGTCTGGACAGTCTTTCGCATGGCCTCAACAGGCTTCTGGACTTGAACACCCATCGACGCAAGATCTTGGAGACCGCCCACACCGAGGCCGAGTCTGAATCTTCCAGGTGAGATCTCACCCAGCGCA
>JAWCLX010000014.1:0-16333 GCA_038850385.1 Bathyarchaeia archaeon
TTTGGCACCGCATTAAGTATCGACAGTACTAGGTTGGCGACGTCGGCACCGTCCATTTCAGGCCTATCACTCAACGCCTCAGCGGCGTCGTCCAAGCCCTGAGCGTAGTATCTGCTACTTCCTCCCACTCCATTGCTCCGCAACATCTGGCTTGCGTACCGAAGTGCTTCGGAGGGCGACTGCGATTGTCTTGAACGGAGTGCTTCAGTAATCAATTGCAAATTCTGAACCATATTGTCTCCATGGTTCCCGTTGTATCCATCCATCCTGTTTATTACCTGACGATTCTGGGTCATGGACTTCAATGCTGCGCCGAATAGGCTGCCAAGATCTATCTTCTTGCCTGTGGGGGCTCCTTCTCCACTTACCTGAATCTGTGTCACATGTCGGCTGCTCCCCCTGTAATCAACTAGCTCTTCCCTGTCGTCCCCAACCCTGACCCATGTAAGCTGGTCACTGCTCTGCGACCAAGTTGGAAAGGTTAAACTATAGACCGCTTCCTCACCTGGAGCCATATCCTTGTACTCTGACGTTATCAATCCACCTTGACGAGCATCAGGGCGGCCATGCTCAACGATCTGCCCCTCAATTCTTGCAGAGACCTTCTGGACCCCAAAGTTCTTAAGCCTCACATCAAACTTGAAAGTGCCTGAATCCCTCGGCACCACTATGTTTGGGGTTCCTGTCTCCGCTTTCAATCCTTGATTCGACCCATGTCCTGGACTCATAAGATTCCAAGCCTTTACATATCGACCATTCTGGTTCAAGAGTAACCACATGTCCGTCGCTCTGAGATCGAATGCACGTGCGCGAGCAAATCCTGTAACTGAATCGAAGACAGACAAGATCAGACTACCTTGAACCAAATATGGTGGTCGGCAGTTATTAAGTTGTTCTCACTGGCAATGCTCACCAATCGTATGAACGTCGTTCAAGTGGTTACACTGAGACTAAAAGCTTATTCGATCTTTATTATTGCTCTTTTACAAGCGCCTACACCTAAAGACAGTGCAGCAAGATCCAGGAGAGATACGAGAGGGCTACGAGAATTGAGGTCTTGATCAAAAGCTTATAGTATGTCGCTGGCAACGATCTCCATCCGGATGGTTTAGAATGGCTTTAAGGGCGAGGAGACTGTCAGCCACACAGGTTTCATACACATTCTCTCCCACAACAGAGCCTAGTTACCATGTCCGGAGCGGAGACACCCTAGTCGTTGAGACCCCTGACTGCTTCGGAGGAGTCATCAAAAGTGAACAGGACACACATGACGTTTTGGATCTTGAGAGAGTCAACGGCGTCGTAGGGCCGATCTATGTCGAAGGAGCAAACCCCGGAGACTGCCTCAAGGTTAAGATTCGAAGCATAAGGATAACGAGCAGGACAGGGGTCATGATGACGATCCCTGGATTCGGCTTGCTAAAAGAGAGCATCAAGACTGGGAAGACGAAGATATGTAGAATATCAAAGAACAGGATCGTCTTCAAAGACGGACTGATGATACCGTTAAGCCCGATGATAGGGACGATAGGGGTTGCTCCTGAGCGAGAGACCGTCTCAACCATAACGCCTAGCGCTCACGGCGGAAACCTAGACGCGAAAGACGTGAAGGCTGGCAGCTCAGTCTATTTCCCTGTCTTCGTGAAGGGGGCCCTCCTAGGGCTCGGAGACTGCCACGCAACAATGGGGGATGGTGAAGTATGTGTCACAGGGGTCGAGGTCCCAGCCCAAGTTACATTGAAGGTTGAGGTCATAGGCGGATTCAAGCTATTCAGACCCATCATAGAGTCTGAGAATGAATGGATGACTTTAGGCAGCGCAGCCACTCTCGAAGAGGCGGCAAGACAGGCTACGGAGGACATGCTGAACATAGTCAAGCAAAAGCTCGGTATGGGCGATGAGGAGGCCTACATGTTCCTGAGTGCAGCTGGAGACCTGAGGATAAGCCAGGTGGTTAATCCGCAGAAAACTGTGCGGATGGCTCTCTCCAAGAGCTACTTGAAGAGCATCATCTAGAGACGTGTACATGTTTGCCGCAGAGGCTCGACGACAAGACTTTCATCGATGAGGCTTTGAGGATAGTACGTGAAGCTGAGAAAAACGGCGCCGTTCTGAGAATAATCGGTGCTCTAGCGGTCAGACTACACTGCCCAGAATACGCGACGCTCCACGTCAGCCTGAAGAGACTCGAAGAAGATCAGAGCTTCACAGACATAGATCTCATAGGTTACAGCGGGCAGATGCGCAGGATAAGAGAGGTCATGGAAGATATACTCAGATTCAAGATATCCCCACAAGCCCTCCTGATGCGTGGAAAGGAACGCCTAGTATACACTCACCCTGAAGACCTCTATCAAGTAGACGTCTTCCTGGACCGCCTCAGGTTCAGCCATGACATAGCCTTCGGCAAAGATCCGAAGGAAGGACGCCTGAGCCTAGACTTCCCAACTATAACTCCAACAGACATACTGCTTGAGAAGATCCAGATCCACGACATAGCTGAGAAGGACATAAAAGACATACTGACGATCCTGCGGGCTCACAGCATCTCATTGCAGGAGGAAAAAGACAGGATCAACGCGGCCTACATCGCGAGACTTCTGGCTGGAGACTGGGGGTTCTGGTATGATGCAAAGCTGAACCTTGCCAAGGCTCAGGATTTCGCGAGGAGATACCGTGAGTCAGGAATGTTGACTCAACATGATCTAGAAGACATAACCGGCAAGATAGCTGAGCTGACAGACCTAATGGATAAGGAGTCGAAGACCCGTGAATGGGTGAAGGCCTCCAGAAGAGGATTGAATAAGCAATGGTGGAGGAGTGTAGAGGAACTTATCCGGTAGGCTCCAGATGAGTCCTTTACCTACCCTGCGGTGAAGATGAAGTCCCTGATCTCTCCGTCAGACAACTCTGCTAGAAATCCCTTCAGTATACCCTCCTGATACTCGCTTCCTGGATTCACACATAAGGTATGAGCCAGCTTGAAGAAGCCCTTAGACTCATGGATGTGGCCGTGAACCCCCAGCAGGGGCTGGTACTTCAGTATCGCCTCCCGGACCGCTGTGCTCCCCGCCGGCACCATCTTGACCTCTCCCCCAGGCTCAAGTCTCGGCCTCAGACTCTCGTCAAGTTCCGGAGCTGAGTCGATTCCTGTACCATACGGGGGAACATGAATATTGAATATCGACCTCTCTAGGTTCCGCGAATCCTTTACCAGCCTGTCTATTCTCTTGGACAACTCCTCTTCAGTAATGTCTCTTGGACACTTCCAAGGAGTCATATTCGAGTTTCCCAGACTGATCATTTCAACATCCTCGAATAGCTCGACGACTTTCCCATCCGGGTTGATGACGCATTCAGACTCGTTGAGGATTGGGTCGATGCAGGCATCGTCATCGTTGCCTGGGGTGATGTAGCATCCTATCCCTGTATCTTTGAGGCGTTCATCAGCGAGCTTCACCCATTCTCTCACAGACTCCTTGATGAGATTGGTGAAGAGCTCCTTGACCTTGTCCTGGTTTCTGGAGAGCTCCTCTGACTCTGAACGACTCATAATCTGGTAGTAGGATCCTACAGACCGGATCTTCTTGGTCAGCTCATCCCTTGCTCTGTCACCCTTCACCTTCACGGACTCGCCTAGGAATTTGCATGTGTATATGCCTTCAGGGTCCTCGACGACAGGTATGATCGTCTTACCTGTGAGGTCTCCACCAAAGATGAGGGCGTCTGCCTTGTAGAATCTGCCTGCGTTGATGAACTTCCTGAAACAGGCCTCAGATCCATGTATGTCAGTGGCGAAGAAGATACGCCTCTTACTCAAATCTAATTGACCCCGAGTTTGATGAGGGTTCCGAATAGGGCTGGTTCCAAAAAAAGGTTGGGGGGGAGAGGCTTCTCTCTATGGCCCCAGCCTACTCCGGCGGGACTTCTTTGAATGAGAGCTCCAGCGGGATCCCGACCTTTCTGTGGTAGACCGATGAGATTCCGTAGATCACCAGGCCTATGATGAACAGGCCGAAGGAGAAAGCCAGGATACTCGGGTCTATAGCACCTATCATCGCCGGCTGCATGCTAGCATAGGCAATGTACAGTCCGAAGACTATCGCGAGGACGGCCAGCACCGAAAGGACTGGAACCGGACCTATCTTGGATCTGGCGATCGCAGGGGCTTTCTCGAAGATGTCTCTCCTGACCCGTGGGAATACGAGTGCTGAGACTCCGGTGATGATCTGCAGTATCATCCAGACGAGTGGAATGTAGGCGAAGTACGATAGGAACGGTGTCCAGAGCCAGGCTATTTGAAGCAGGATCGCCACTACTGTTACAAAGATCAGGGCCATGTATGGTGCTCCGTAGCGTCTATCGACTTTCGACAGACCTGTCGGCAAGACCCTGTCAAAGGACCAGGCGAAGGTGAGACGCACCGCTATCGCGATGTATGTCATTATCGCTGCCAGTATCATCATAGACCAGCAGAAGAGTACGAAAGTATAGACAGGGGTGCTTACGGCATACCTGTAAAGGTAGGGCATGAAGAACGGCGCGAAAGGAAGCGTGTACGACGGATCCTCTATGGCTGCAAGGTAGGAGAGGGCGCCGACGAAGATCCCGCCCATCCCCTGGTAAGTCACCTCATAGACTATCCAAGTTATCATTCCGAATATGATTACCGCTCCTGCTATCGCTATCAGCTGAGATCTACGTACCTCTTTTACCTCACCTGAAAGGTAGACTGAACAGTGGAATCCGAGAAAGTTTATCAGGGTGAATGAGAATCCCAGGAGTGTCGCATCCACAAGGAATTTTCCCGGGAAGCCGGCTTGGACAGCCTTGTCTATGACGGCTTGATAGTTCATCCCTGTCTGGGCGTTGAAGTTCGACGCGAACTGTGCTGAGCCACCCATCAGCAGAGTCACACTGTAGATGACGAAGCCGAGGAAGACGAGGCCGAACATCGCCTCGAGCACATAGGACATCACCTTGGAGCCCTTCGACATTATTGCGGCGCATATCAGGTAGAAGATCACAGCGAACAGGTAGCTGAATTCGTTTGAAGATACGAAGGCCGCCGCGTCAGTGAAGCCGTTTGCTTCAAGCATTGGGGAGAGGGCCCACTGAGTGAACCATGGAATATAGGATCCCGCGACTCCCAAGACGATCATGAAGAGGCAGAAACTGATCATGAAGCCTATCGCAGGGTGGAGGGTTCTGCTAACCCAGACATAGTCTCCGCCTGATCGGGGCATCGTGGTTGAGTATATCGCGTAGAAGAGACCTACGAGGAGAGATATCGGTATACATATCAATGCGGTTGTGGGCAGATGTACCCCAGGCCAGATCATCGAGGCCCAGACACCGTAGATGAGGACGGCTGTGGGGGCCATGACCATGAGGTTGAAGACCAAAGCGTCCCAAGCAGACAAGTTCCTGATGAGCCCTGAAGTCTTCCGCACGAAAACCTCTTTTCCCTCTGCCATTTTCTTTTTCTTCCTGTCTTGTTCTTGGAAAAAACGAAGTACTTTCTCGGCGTATGTTTGATTTAAGACATTCCATGGTAATGCACCTCTCTCTCGTTTCCCGAAAATATTTCACTACCTGTCATAGACGGCAAACCACTCTAGACTTGATTAACTCATATATATCGATCCGCCGGAAACTATAGATGATGACTGAGGATGGCTTTCAATCAAGAGATTCTAGATGAGTTGAAGAAGATTCGGGAGGCGGTCACCCCGAAGCCTGAACCTCCACCTCCAAAGGGATTTCGGGCCGAGTTCATGGACTTCATAGGGAGAGCAGGGGTCTTGGGTCTCGCGGTCGGCTTCATAATGGGAACCTACATTGGAAAAGTAGTCTCCGCGCTGGTCCAAGACATAATCATGCCTATCCCAGGCGCATTCATGCCAGGAGGCGAGTGGAGAAGCGCCGTCATCAGTATACCGGTAGGACAAGGATTAAACTTTGCAGTGGGCAACTTTGTGGGCGTCTTGATAGACTTCCTGATAGTCTCATTCGTAGTATTCACTATGGCAAGATACGCCCGCAAGATGGGACTGAAGTAGGCTGAGACCCTAATACCATAATGTGTTTATGCGGGGCAGGTTCTCTGGGCAAGGCTGCCTCCAGACTCGACGCCAGGATCAGTTGTGGAGTCGAGCCGTCTTGAAGCTTGCTGATGATGTAACATCGAGTGGTGCTTCGCCGCTGCTACTTACAGGTTACATGCCGCTTTGCCGTGACTGGAACCCATTCCCAACCATTCTTCTCCACAGTCAGTATTATCGGCCCCCTTATCTCGTTGACATCGAACCTGTAGTCGTAGACCTTCCCAGGCTCCGGCGGTGCTAACTGCCTCAGACCATATCCTATCGCATACTCTTTCCTGTAGAGGATGCGGCCGCCAAAGAATTTTTTGCGGTAGCTTATCTTTGGGATGATCCCTTGAAGACCCGCAGTCCAGGATATGCTCCCGAACTCTTCGTAGCATCTTACAGCATGCCTAGAATCATCAACCTGCAGGAGGGCCCTGTAGGCACTCTTCAAACCGCTCTTGTTGAATACGCCGTACCACTGCGCATCAACTATCTTCCATTCAGCAACAAGGTCTGAGTCAGTGCCTGCAACTATGTGGTAAGGTTTCGAAGGATCGTTCAGGTCCAAAATCTTATTGATCATCTCCTCCCTACTCACAGGTGGGAAAACGGATCTTCTCCTTCCCCCAAGATACTGGAAGAAGCCCATGGCGTAGAGCATAGCGTACAGTCCTGCAAATCCAGCTATCAACCCAAGTAGGCCGGCTAACAGACCAGTGTCCAAATATGTTCCCCCCTGCCAGGTCATATGAAGAGGCCGAGAGTAGCGTAGGAGACCAGGTTCATCACCGCTGAGACCTTCAATAACCTCTTGGCGCCTGCTTCTCTGTAGAAAAACTTCAGGATCCACGTCTCCAAAAGAATGTTGATCAGTAGCGCAGCTGCTAGCGTGATTATTCTTTGAGGATAGACTGAGAGATCTATCCAGAAAACGAAAAGATACAGGACGTTCAAAAGCCCTGTGACAAGGTTTGCGCTGAAAGAGGAGAGAAAGGCTTTACCAACATTCTTCTCTAGAAACAGGTAGACTACTGCAGCTTCAAGAATCACCGCTAGAATCTCGAAGACGAGCAGGTTCGAGATGATCATCGGACCAACAAGGTCCATGAGTAAGCTCCCAAACATTACAGTCACCACATGCTTTCCGGCTATGGAATCTACTGTACTCCCTGCCTATCTCCGCATACGGGGCAGTAGGCTGATCCTGACGGTATCTCCCTGCCGCATTCCTCGCAATAGTTGCTCTGCCTCATCGGTTTGCCACATTCAACGCAGTTCTTGGCATCTGATGGGTTTTGGCTTCCGCAACTGGGACACATGACCGTTGCTTGAGCCTGTTGTATCGGCGGCCCGCTGCCCTTTGCATATGCTGGCACACATACCGCAGCTGTTCTGCCTCTTCGGATCAGAAGTGCCACCACAAGTGTCGCTATGATGATGACTCCCGCAACAGTCACCAAGTCTACTCTGAAGCCGTCAGGTCGTTCTCCGTCAATCTGCTGTGGAGGATAGTACTGGTAATCGGAGGGTTTGATTCTTCCATCAATGACTCCATCTCTATTCAAGTCAACCTCAAGTATAGGTGCTTCCGGAGCCGGGTTAGCCGTCACAGCATAGATGGCACCATTCTTCACCGTCACGTCATTGTAGGAGACGATCCTCAAACCTTCATCAGCAATCTGTCTTGTAATTGAGAAGGCAGCGTTTCCGTCGTCGTACGCCTCGTAGACTGCCTTGTATTCTCCACTTCCATAGACTATGACGTGACTGGCGCCATTCTCTTCAAAATACTCGGAGTTAGGAATCCCTATCTCTATCGTATCGTCCTCCCTTAAACCTGTATGGTTTCCGCCTCTGTCATACACATGAATCCTAACCGGTGAATAAGCACTGAATGCCGTGTGAACTCTATCATTTAGAAAGCAAGCTACTCGAAACATAGTATCCAAACGACTCTTGACCCCCGTATGGTCAGTATTCTGAATCACTAGATAAGGACGGTTCCTCCTGGCAGCCAGTGAAGTAGCACTGGTAACGGTTACTATGCCGTCGTTGGGCACAGTGAAGAAGCCTAGATCACTCCTGTTCGCTGCGATACAGAGAAGTGATATGTGCCTGAGGGAATGGTCATACTCCAGAGTGTTCAGGTTTTCAATTAACTCACCTGCCTTCAGATTGGTTGATTGCATTTGTCCAATGTCATTACGGGTTAGTCTGGTACGTCCCTCCTCCGGCACCTGAAGATATTTGCTTGCGTCATCGTTGATCACGACATCCCCGGGGATGGTTAACTGCTCCACCATAACCCCGTAATTGCCAATCATCAGATCAACATTAGCCAGCCGTTTAGCATCATCTACTAGGAGCCTAACTCGTTCATCATAGGTGACATCTGTCCTGTGTCCTGTCGGAGCCCAACTTGGATCGTAATCGATATGCCCATTGTTCCTCATCCAGAACGCCAGAATATTGGCTGCATCGCTCCCGTAGTGCGGCGTCGCGATAGTAACCAATTTCCTAACTTTGCCGGGTTCGTTGTAGATGTATTTGCGAGCAACTAGTCCGCCTGCACTGTGAGCTACTATGTCGAAACGGCTCCAGTTCACATTATCAATTGCAAGTTTGGTTTCTAGTTGGTTGTACACAAACCCGTGAAGACCCAGAGCTATTTGTTCTATGTCACCGTTAGCACTACCTCGCCAATCGGCCGGAGGGTTGTTCCCATAGTTGTAGCTGAACACATATTGGAAGCCGTGGGACTCCAGATATTTCTTTATTGGGTCAAGTTCCTGACTGTAAGACCATATGCCGTGAACTAGCAGTACTGGGGGCCTGACAAGAGTGAACTCCTTGGAGCCTTTGGCCAATACGTTTCCATCACTGTCTTTGACAGTGGCCTCAAGTCTCGCCCGCCCAGGCGTGAGATCGAAATTGATGAAGGCTTTGCTCTCCGACCTGTAGACATACCTAAAACTTGGGGGGTTGGTCTTCTCTACTTGGATATTCTTCTCATCCTTCAGCGTCAGCTCGACAGGAGGGCTCGCCGTCGTAGGCCTTGACACCTCTGCTGTGATCTGTAGATCCACTGAGGAGGCCCTCTCGGTCACAGTCGTTTCTCCTGTAATGGTTCCCATGAAGGTCAGCTGGGATATGTCGTCCACCGCCAGCTTCTTGAGATCTCTCTCGATCTCTATGTTGCACTTGCCCGTAGTCGCCGTTCCGGAGAGTTCCTTAGCTAATCTTTCACTCCAATTCCTGAGCACTCTTATTCCGAAGTCTTTGCAGTTTATGGGTTCTAGGAAGTGGATCTCTCTATCCCAACTCTCTTCATTAAGCTGAATTTGCGGCACGTCTTCATACCACTGGGGTGAAAAGACCACGCCGACTGCACGTTCCACTCTGAAGAAGGCGGCCAGTCTCTTCACGAATCCTGCTGTTGTCCCACTCAGAGTTTGAACTGGGGAGCTTGCTATCCATGCAGCGGATTCATCACCGTATCTCTCATTCATATTTGGTGGAATCTTGGTTTCTTGGCTCTGGAAGTTTTCCGCTGCCCTTCTGTACAGAGAGATTGCTCGGTCTTCATTCTCGACCATGTATAGGGTAGCTGCAAGTTTCTCAGCAACTTGCTTTTCTTCATCTTGATATTCCTTGTAGTTGACATAGTATCTGTGCAAGTATCTGGCTTCACGAAAGAATATGGATCGGCAGGCGCATTCGAAATTGAAATCACGAAGAATAGGATCATCCCGTTCCGGATCATACGATTCAGAACCGAAGCATTTCATAATGAAATTCTGTTCGGTAGCGTATGTCTGTAGTTCAGTTGGCAGGTCATTTGGGCTGAGAGCTAGCTTCGAACAGTAAGCCTCACTGCTCTGCACAAGCACGCTGGGCATCCCCAGAAGGCACAGGATCAAAATGGCAAATATGAATTCTTGAGGGGACTGAGAAATCCTAAACTTCAATGTTCTGGTCTTCTACAATCCTGCGTACTCACAAGCACTTCTTAAGTGTTTCTGACAGCTCTGATGATGTAAGCATTAGCAGAGGGATAATATCAATTCAGCGTTCAGGATGATGCATTCTCGCTAGTGCATCTCATCAAATTCATACGGTGCAGAGACTCACAATGAGTCCAACTGATCTAGGCGGCTTGTCGCAGTCCCCCGTAGCCCCTCATCTGATCTGGATGTGATCCTCAGTGTTAGCGACTGCGCAGTCTAGGAGTATCAGAAGTCATGTCATGTGCTTATTCTGGAGCAAAAAATATTTGGTAGTTCACGAAGCCTCCGGCGCACGGTTCACATGCTATTCACCGAGGGTGATGAGGGTCCAATCGGCACGAAGATCGATGTGATGAGTAGTTGGCCCACTGTACCATTGACGGCTCAGCCACTTCTCTCTAAGCCATGGAATTCTCTGAAAATCTCAAGAGCATGATCATCATGTTCTGGGCTTTGTTTGGGTTAAGGATCCAAGACTTTTTTCCCATCTTCGCTTCCAGTCCGGTTATCATTTTATGAAATGGGTATAGAACTGAGGCATAACAATGTTCTTCTATCTAGGCTCGTACCACTGAACCATAGTCGATCCTTCTCAGTAGAATTGTTTCCTCACCCGTGTAACATGCCGAACATTCATGTACGCGACTACCTGAGGCATGTTGATCTGCTCAACGACGCAAAACTTGACTTATTGCTGACGCACGTGCTGACTGCAACATCGAATGAAAATCCGTTTATTGCAAAGCATCAGTTGCCAGCTTGTTTGCAACTAAACGCTTAAACATGAAGGCGCAGTTCGAGTATCTCGGTCCAGTGATGGAGGGGCAGATTTGCCTAGGCGGGACGACATACGCAAGATAATGATAATCGGGTCTGGCCCAATCGTAATCGGGCAAGCATGTGAATTCGACTACTCTGGAACCCAAGCCTGCAAGGCTTTGAGGTCACTCGGCTATGAGGTTGTATTGGTAAACTCAAACCCAGCAACAATCATGACCGACCCCGGTATGGCCGACATAACCTACATCGAGCCGCTTACCCTGGAATCTATGATAAAGATCATTGAGATCGAGCGTCCAGATGCGATACTCCCTAACCTCGGTGGCCAGACCGGACTCAACTTGAGTGCAAGCCTATCAAGGTGTGGTGTGCTGGACAAGTATAATGTTAGGGTGATAGGGGTTGAGCCTGATGCCATCAGGCGAGGCGAGGATAGGCTTGCCTTCAAGGAGACTATGTCAGAGTTAGGTATCGATACGCCTCGAAGCAAGATCGCCTACAGTGTAGAGGAGGCTGAGGCGATCGCTTCTGAGCTGTGTTACCCAGTCGTCGTACGGCCTGCCTACACTTTAGGGGGGACGGGTGGCGGCCTCGCCTACAATGTTGAGGAGCTACGTGTAATCGCTGCTCGGGGTATCACGGCAAGCCTGATCGGGCAAGTACTCATAGAGGAGTCTGTCGAAGGCTGGGAGGAGCTGGAGCTGGAAGTGATCCGAGACTCAAAGAACCAGATGATAACGGTCTGTTTCATTGAGAACGTCGACCCCATGGGCGTTCATACAGGGGACTCCTTCTGCACAGCACCTATGTTGACCATCGACAGAGACTTACAGGACCGACTCCAGCAACTATCCTACAAGGTTGTTGAGAAGATAGGCATCATTGGAGGAACTAACATCCAGTTCGCTCATGACCCAGGAACCGGCCGCGTAGTCATAATTGAGATAAACCCGAGAACCTCCCGTTCCTCTGCGCTCGCCTCCAAAGCAACCGGCTTTCCGATCGCCCTTATCTCCGCTAAGCTAGCAGTAGGCGTGACTCTTGACGAGATCCCCTACTGGAGATGCGGCACCCTTGACAGATACACTCCGTACGGAGAATATGTAGTGGTGAAGTTTGCCAGATGGGCCTTTGAGAAGTTTCGGGATGCTGAGGACCGGCTCGGAACACAAATGAGGGCTGTGGGCGAGGTGATGAGCATCGGCAAGACCTACAAGGAAGCTTTCCAGAAGGCTATTCGCTCACTGGAGAACAATCGCTTCGGACTCGGTTTCGCCAAGGATTTTCATGAAAGATCACTTGAAGAGTTGATGAAGATGTTGACATACCCAACGAGTGAGAGGCAGTTCATCATGTATGAGGCGCTCCGTAAAGGCGCTGACGTTCAGGAGCTCTACCGGAAGACAAAGATCAAGCCTTGGTTCATTCAACAGATGAAAGAGCTTGTAGAGCTGGAAGAGATGATCCTCGCCTACAGGGGCAAGAGGCTCCCAGACGACTTGCTGATCAAAGCGAAGAAGGACGGTTTCGCCGACAGATACTTGGCCAAGCTGCTTGGAGTAAATGAAAGGGATATCCGTGAGCAACGCATCCGACTGGGTCTTCTGGAAGCTTGGGACTACGTTCCTGTAAGCGGCGCGGATGCCAGATACTACTACTCCACGTATAACGGGGATGATAAAGCCACAGTGAGTGAACGGCCTAAAGTGATGGTTCTTGGCGGCGGCCCTAACCGAATCGGTCAAGGGATCGAATTCGACTATTGTTGCGTCCACGCTGCCTTCGCTTTACGCGATCTGGGCTATGAGACGATAATGGTCAACTGCAACCCTGAAACGGTCTCCACAGACTACGATACATCAGACAGACTATACTTTGAACCTTTGACAGTTGAGGATGTAGTGAGTATTTACAGGAAGGAGAAGCCTGTAGGCGTCATAGTTCAGTTTGGCGGTCAGACACCGCTCAACATAGCAGCGGAACTTGAAGAGGCCGGGGTTCACATACTTGGGACATCAGTCAAGTCTATAGATATCGCGTCTGACCGTGGGCAGTTCAGCCAGATGATGAAGGAATGCGGCATCCCTATGCCGGATTCAGGCACCGCAAGCAGCGTCGATGAAGCGCTCATAGTTGCGAGGCGAATTGGATATCCACTCATCGTTCGGCCGTCATACGTTCTTGGCGGCCGGGGGATGGAGATCGTGCACGACGAAGAAGAACTGAAGCTCTACGTTACAGCAGCAGTAGACGTAACACCGGACAGACCTATGCTCATCGACCGCTACCTAGAGAACGCTATCGAGGCTGAAGCCGACGCCTTAGCTGATGGACAGGATGTCTTCATTCCGGCCGTCATGGAGCACATCGAGTACGCCGGCGTCCACTCCGGTGACGCCGCCTGTGTGATTCCGCCTGTGAGCATACCTCAGAGGCACATCGACACCATTGAGGAATACACGCGCCGCATCGCCAGGGAGCTTCATGTTGTCGGGGTGATGAACATCCAATACGCCATCTGTAAGGATGTGGTCTACGTCTTGGAGGCTAACCCACGAGCTTCTCGAACAGTTCCGCTGGTCTCAAAAGTCTGCGCTATCCCAATGGCCCGCCTAGCTACCGAGCTGATGATGGGCAAGAAGCTCGGAGACCTCAACCTGAAAAGAAGGAGTATCCCACATTTCGGAGTGAAGGAGGCTGTCTTCCCATTCAACTCGTTCCCTGAAGTCGACCCTGTACTAGGGCCGGAGATGAAGTCTACCGGTGAAGTGCTCGGGATCGCCGATTCTTTCGGCCTCGCATACTGGAAGGCGCAGGAGGCGGTCTCACCACTCCCAACCAGCGGCACTGTCCTAATCACTGTATCAGAGCGCGACCGACCGGCAGTGGCGGAGGTAGCGAGACAGTTTGCCCAACTCGGATTCAAAATCAGAGCCACAGCAGGTACACACGCATTCTTGGTAAGTCAAGGCATCAAATCACAACTCATACTCAAGGAACATGAAGGCCGACCGAACATCACCGATGCCGTCAAGAACAGGGAGATTCAACTAATCATCAATACCCCTGCGGGAAAACTAAGCAGATATGATGACTCATACATTCGAAAGGCAGCAGTAAAGTATAGAGTACCTTACATAACGACTTTAGCAGCTGCCATGGCTGCCGCGAAGGGCATCGCAGCCTATCGTGAAGGTAAGTCAACCGTCAAATCCCTGCAAAAGCACCATTCAGAGTTGTATAGACATGCAAGTTTGTAACTGTTACTCTGCAAGCCCATGTTTCAGACCTTACTGGATGGGGTCACTGTCTTTATGCTTGATGGATCAATAGATCGGTGCGCGCTTGGAAGCTGCCAGACTGCGAAGATGCTTCAGCTAGATCAAGCCATATGAACGATGAGAGTGTGGTTTTGCAGCCATGAGGATTGGATTGATGAGCGCTTGGAATTTGGATGCTGGACCCTCGATACATGCCGAACTGGTTGGGAGGGAATGGGTGAGGATGGGACACGATCTCACAGTTTACTCTTTCCACAGGTCGGATTTTCATGGGACGACCTTCGTCGGAGAGGATGAGGAGTATGTCGTCAGATGTTTCGGTACACAGAAGGGCCTCGACCCTAGACCAATACTGAAGTCTGGCTTCCAGTTCTTCGTCGTACAGGATCTGTGCATGCTCCCGAAAGACGACCTGGGAAAGATCTTCCACCACATCAGGGCCAGATCGAAGACCGTGAACATCATCCATGATGCTGAACTATCCGACGATCCATCCTTCTACCAGTTCGAGTGGGACGCAGTCGTCTGCTTCGATGACAGGTACAGGAGCTTCCTCAGCGATGTCTACCCGGAACCTATGATACACGTAATCCCTTTCCCATGCCGACCCGTTTCCAGAAAGGACAAGGTTGAGGCCAGGCGTAGCCTAGGCCTGCCACTGGACAGAAGACTGCTCCTCGTCTTCGGCCAACACGTTAAGGACGACCTTAAGATGCTTCCAGCCATCTCAAGACTGGGGAGAGAATATCCGATAACTCTTCTCGTCGTCAGCAGGGCGGGACCGAACAGCATTATGGCTGAGAACATTCAAGTAGAGCTTAGACGTGAATCCCCAACTGTGGAGAGGCTCTACAGTTACCTACATGCATCTGACGCGCTGCTGCTCCACAGAGAGACCGTAAAGAAGGCTGTAGTCTCAAGCACGGCCCACCAATGCCTCGGCGCCGGCTGCCCGATAATCGCCTTCGACTCCCCATTCTTCGAATACTTCGATGAGGAAATCCTCAAGTACAGAAGTGCCGAAGAGTTCGAGGCAAATCTCACTGAAGTCCTCACTGATGGGGAGAAGGTCAAGAGAAGCCTCCTAGCCGCAGAGAAGTATGTCAAGAGGAACTCAGCCTCGAGTATAGCAGAGAGGTTTATTGAGTTATTCAACAGACTGTAATTGACAGGAGCTGACTCACCTTATGGTCTTCAGGTTTGAGAGGTACAAGGGAAACCCGATACTCAAGCCGATACCGAACCACATGTGGGAGTCAATGATGGTATTCAACTGTGCAGCACTCTTGAAGGGCGAGAAGATCCATATACTCTACCGGGCCCGCGGCTCTAAAGGCGGCGTCTCCAGACTCGGATATGCCTCCTCTTCCGACGGCTTCAAGATAGACGAGAGGCTGGAGAAGCCTGTCTTCTCACCTGAACTGGGGAACGAGCTTGAATGCCTCGGATGTGAGGACCCGAGGCTGACGGAGATCGGTGAGAAGATCTATCTCTCTTACACAGCCTATGGAAGAGTCCCAGGCATGGTCCCTCCTTACAATTCAATACAGGTAGCGATCACCTCGATCTCGACAGATGATTTCCTCAAGAGGCGATGGAACTGGGGTAAGAGGATCTATCCGTTTCCACTTGTCGACAACAAGCATGCATGCATCTTCCCTGAGAGGATAGGTGGAAGATGGGCCATGTACCATCGCATCCCACCTCACATCTGGATCGCCTACTCAGACGATCTCTCAAGCTGGAAGGATTCGAGCATAGTCCTGAGCCCTAGGGAGGAATGGGAGTACTTCAAGCTTGGGGGCGGTGCACCCCCACTGAAGACAGGCGAGGGGTGGCTCTTCATCTACCATGCAGTAGATATGGAGTGGCGATACCGGCTGGGGGCTGTCCTCACCGACCTAAACAATCCTGAGAAGATTCTGAGGAGGAGTATCGAACCGATCCTTGAGCCTGAGGAGGACTACGAAGTTAATGGAGTAGTTCCTAATGTCGTATTCACGTGTGGCGCCGTGATACGTGATGACCGCCTATTCCTCTACTATGGCGGGGCCGATACTGTCGTATGCGTCGCTACAGCTGAATTGTCAGACCTGATCGACACGCTTCCCAAAATTGAGGTCTGAAACGCTGCTCCACGAACTCGCCGCGCACCCACTACCTTAGCGATTCG
>JAWCLX010000015.1:0-16210 GCA_038850385.1 Bathyarchaeia archaeon
CCTCAAGACTGTGGAGAAGAGGGTAGAGTGTCCCGGCGCTAAGGTATACCTTGAACCTCTCCCTTATCTCGATGTTGATCTCGTATCCCCATCTCGGCTTGGCCCTAAGAAGCCAGAGCACTATCCAATCCAGGTGGCTCTTGACTAGGCGTTCTCTCAGAGATCTCTCCAGATCCTCGCTCAAAGAGCTGCTCCCTCAGGCCCATTCTGCGACAGGTCATCTTTACCTAGATTGGCTAGCCTTGAATCGTCTTACGGGATCTGAGTCGAGGTCTCAGGCGGGTCGTCTCCCTCCGCCGTCTCGTCCTCTAGCCTTGAGACTTCAGGGCTTCAATATGACCTTTGAGGCTTCTCCTCTGAGCAAGAGTTGAAAGCCTTCTTCAGCCTTCTCCAGGGGGAGGGTGTGCGTCACAACCGATTTTAGGTCTATCAAGCCTCTGGTGACGAGTCTCTGGACTCTGTCCCAAGTGCTGTACATATATCTGCCGGTCAGCCCTAGCACATCTATCTCCTTATAGACGATGTAGGTTGTTGTGTCAAGCGTCGGGTTCTCTGGTGAGGCGCCGAAGAGAACAACCTTCCCAGCCTTCGCCACTATGTCAAGAGACTGGATTATGGTGGCTCCTGCCCCCGCGGCCTCGAAGACGATGTCTGCCCCACGCTGGCCTATCGCAGCCTTGATCCTCTCTACCACGTTGCCTTCAGAGGCGTCTATGACCTCCCTTGCGGCCCCGACCTTTCGCGCATGTTCTATTCTGTACTTCTTTATGTCCGTCGCTATAACATCTGACCCTAGAGCCTTCATTATCTGCTGGACATATATGCCGATTGGACCGCACCCTAGGACTACCGCGGTGTCGCCGGGATTCGGCGCAGCCCTCTGCACCGCATGCATAGCTACGCCGCATGGCTCGTACAGGGCGCCGACGTCATAAGGAGTCCCAGGGGGAAGTCTATACGCGATCGTCTCCGGAATAACTGCGAACTCAGCAAAGGACCCCTCTGGAACATGCACCCCGAAGATTTTCATGTTCTCGCAGATATGCATTCTACCTGTTCTGCACATGTAACACTGCTCACATGGGATATGTGTCTCGCCGGCGACGAGATCCCCAACCTGAACCATCGTAACGTTGTTTCCAACCTCTACAACATCTCCGCTGAACTCATGTCCGAGGATCCTGGGGATTGGGGAGTTCCACTTGACAGCCTGACCGTCCCATTTGTATAGGTGTAGGTCTGAACCACAGTAGGCTGTCGCCTTGACTTGAACCAGGACGTCTCTCGGCCCTGGCCTAGGCTTGTCCGTATCCATTACCTTTACGCCTGGGTTTCTGTCCACTTTCATAACTGCTCTCAAGCTTCATCTCTCCTGAAGGTAGAGAACCAATCTAGATCTTTACCCTATAAATGTGCGTTCTGGATCTGCTGTGACCCTTCCGGCGCTTCCCTGAAGACCAGCCAGTCACGCCCTCTTTCTTCAACGTCGAGGTTAATGTCCTATGTCAGGTGTGTCTGCTCGAATCAGCCATCTGGACTGCAAGTCTGATCGCCTCCTCCAGACTGGTTGGATCGCCGGTCCCAAGCCTGAGTCCAGCCCGTCTATAGGCGGTGCCATGGTCGACGGATGTCCGTATTATCGGTAGGCCTATGGTCACATTGACGCCGGACTCGAAACCCAGCATCTTAACTGGTATGTGACCCTGATCGTGGTACATCGCAACAACGGCGTCGTACTCGCCTCTGCTCGCGCGCAGAAAGACTGTGTCTGGAGGCATCGGTCCTACGACGTCGATGCCTGAATTCCTGGAGGCTTCAATAGCAGGGGTGATCTCTCTGATCTCCTCATCTCCGAACATTCCTCCCTCGCCTGCGTGGGGGTTGAGGCCGGCGACGGCTATTCTAGGCTTCTCTACTTTCAGTTTCTGCAGAACATCATTGGTAAGCCTGATGACTGTTGACACGCGTTCTCTCTTGATCAGGGAACAAGCCTCCCTCATCGATACGTGTGTCGTGACATGAACTACCCTAAGCCTCCCTGCCACAAGCATCATGGCGTAGTCCTTTGTCTTGGTTAGGTCTGCAAGAATCTCGGTGTGGCCTGCGTAATCATACCCACCCATATTCATCGCCTCCTTGTTCAGCGGGGCAGTCACTATCGCATCTATCTCCCCTCCCAGAGCGAGCTCTACTGCCTTCTTCACGTACTCGACAGAGGCCTTGCCAGCCATGGCTTGAACCTGACCCATCCTAAGCTCGGAGAGACGTATGTTCTTGAGGTCTACCACATCTACAGTCCCGAACTCGAACTTTGCATATGACGGACCCGTGACAGACCGGAACTTGAGGTCTACTCTGGCGACGTTCAGCGCATCGACGAGGACGGAGAGGTCGCCTATGACGATCGGTCGTGAGATCTTGTATATCTCCTGTTTTGACAGGGCTTTGTCGATTATCTCAGGGCCTATCCCAGCTGCGTCACCCATAGTGATCCCGATTATCGGCCTGGGGTCTTTGTTTCTCATGACCTCACTTACCGCCCCTCATCTTCAAGTACCTCATCGACTTCACTATAGCCTCATCGTCTCCGAATCCGCCTGCCTTGGTGACTATTCTCAGACCGGCGTTTCTTCCTCCAACAATGATTGCCGACGGGATCCCTGGGCAGACTTCATCATCCACCTCAATGCCAAGCATCCCCATTGACTGTAGAGCCCGGATGGCCGTGGTCCCCCCTGTCAAGATGAGCCCAGCTATCTTCTCAGGCTCAGCCAACTCACATGCGACCTCACCAAGAACAGAGCCTATGATCTGGCTAACCTGGAAGCTCGACAGCCCTCGGCTCTCACCTCTCTTGAGATCCTCTGAGACAGCCTCCTTCGACATTGCTGACGACACTATGACATCTTGACCGTCTGAAATCCGCTGCTTAGCCACCTCTACGATCCTCCTTGTTTCGTCGACTCTGTCTCCACCAAAGATCTTTGAAGTGTCCAGAGAAACGACGATTGATCCAGAGCTCTCAGCAGCAGCTATCTGTCTCATCGTAACCTCGCTGACGCTTCCAGACACTACCACTACAGGTCTGCCCAGAATCAGCCCGAAAGCCTCCGGAAGCTCCTGCGCGAGCCCTGCTGGACCGCACGTCAAGACTTGGCCGAGGCTTGACGCAGCATGAGCGACTCTCTTTAGATCATTCTGTGTCACCGAGTCGACCACGATGATCCCTCCACCCTTCCGGATGCGCTCTTTCATCTCATTCTTCAGGGTTGACAGATCCATTACGGCAGCGAGGCCGATATGCTCTACCCTTCTATTAGACTGCGTTGCGATGAGTGTTGGGACATGTGACTCCTTCACCGGAGTCACTGGATCGCGTGCGGCCTCTGTCTTTCCCAGTGGGATCATGTTCACCAGCTGGTAACCTCCCACAGTCACCCTCTTGTTGGCTGGGAAGGCTGGAGCAACTACGGCCGTCTCATATCCGGCCGCATCCATTACAGCGTCCAGTTCCGCTCCGATGTTACCTTTGAGGGTTGAATCTATCTTCTTGTATACTATCGGTATCTTCGCCTCTACAAGTCTGGAGGCTGCCTCCTTAGCCTTCTCATAAGCAGCAGCCGCTGTCAGTAATCTGCTCTCAGTATCGATGACGAGCACGTCGACCTGGTCTGAAACACCCTCAAGACTGCGATCCTCTGTCAGGACTAGAGTCCTTAACCCCTGTTTCGAGAACTGGACGCCTGTGTCGTTGGCGCCCGTCAGGTCGTCCGCGATCACGCCTATCTTAGCCAAGGGATGGGGCCCTCTTCGACATCTGAAGCCTGAATAATAGAGGAAGTGATGGTGGTTTGAGTGATAAGGTTATGGGGAAAGATAGTCTTCTCTCACACCTCGAGCTGCTCTCCGAACTCCATCACTTTCACTTTGAAGCCTTCCTTCTCTGCCTTCGTCTTGAAATCCTCCGGGTCTGCTTTGATCTCTGGAAAGGTGTTGTAGTGCATCGGTATCGCTAGGGTGGGCCTCACGATCTTTAGGGCCTCCACTGCCTCGTCCACATTCATTGTATAGTTGCCGCCTACCGGTACAAACATGATGTCAATCTTCTCATATCTTCTTATTCCATCCAGGTAGGTGTCTCCGGGATGATAGATCCTTTTTCCTTCGAACGTGACTATGTAGCCTGCCGGATATTTGCTCTGGTGGTGGCTCGCCTTAACCATGACCACATTGACACCGCCCAGATCCATCGTGTCACCGACCCCCATAGAGATCATCCTGTTGAACTTGCATGTAGATGGAGCGATGACTGTGCAGTCGAACTTTGAAGCATCAGCGTGGTCGTAGTGTTCATGGGTAACCAGAACGATGTCAGGTTTACCCTCATACTTTGGGGCTAGCTTGTTTCCTGAGAAGAACGGGTCTATCAAGACCGTCTTCCCGTTCCTGAGCTCGAAAGTCGCGTGGCTGAGATAGGTCACTTTCAAAGTTTGGTTACCTCCCTTTTTCTTGGACTAGCTAACCATGCAGGAAAAAAATAAGGTCTACGCCTGAAGGCATCACGTATATACCTGGTTCACTCTATAGATTATGGGCGATGAAGAGAGCTGGTATTGGTGATCGATGATCGGTGAAACCAGAACAGAGCCCAACTAAGAATGTGGGAGAGGCTGACTGGAATATGGAGATTCAGACGTTATGCGGTCAGGCCGCTACGGCCCTGCCACGTTGGCTCATGATAGACAGTTCGTGCACCATCTATTGCTCCTGAGCATTATGTAGTTCTCGATATTCATGCACTCATTACAGATTCTCTGGTTTTCCTCCTGTGGGATGAACTGTTTCCCACATTCACCGCAGATATGTTCTTCAGTCATAAGTCTGATTCACCAGTGATGAAGGCATCCTCGTATTCGGCCTCTGCCTTGAATATTCTGAACAGTTTCGTCTAAATCAACGTATAGAATGAAGATTGAACTTGACATCTTGTTATCCAACTTGCTGAGGCCCAACAGAGCGCGGCATTTCTACGCCCCCGAGCTCAAAGACCCAAGCAGGGTTGAATTCAGACGAGCCAAGGGACCTTCAGGGTTCCGGTGAGTATGTCCCTGCAGACCTTTACATAGTCCGACTGGGTACCGACATCTGACCAGTACCCGCCATACTTGAAAGCGTAGACCACTCTCTCCTTCGCCAATCTAGGAAACACATCCTTCTCAAGCGAGACGCTTCGCCCTGAACGTATACGCTTCAGCACTCTCGGCGACAGTACGTAGATCCCGGCATTCACCCATGCAGAGTCCGGTGGGGCGGCTTTTGGCTTCTCGATGAAGTCTGTGATCAGGTTCTCACTATTCAGCTCTACGAGGCCGAATCTTGATGGTTCCCGAACTCTCACCAAGACGACTGTGGCAAGACCTCTGGTCGACCTATGAAAGTCTAGGAGGCGACTGAGGTCAAGGGAATCGAAGACAACATCGCTGTTCAGAGTGAGAAAGTCCCCCCTCAATAGGTGTTCGGCGTTCTTCAAGGCTCCGCCGGTATCCATAGGCTCCTTCTCGAAGCTGTATATTATCTTCTCACCGACGCCTCCACGTTCTGAGAAGTACCGGACTATCTGTTCCTGAAGGTAACCAGTTGCCAAGATTATGCGGTCAAACGAGTATCTGTTCAGGTAGTTGATCTGGTACTCTAGGAGTGGGCGACCTCCAACAGGCAGCATCGGTTTCGGCGTGACGAATGTCAATGGTCGGAGCCTCGTTCCTAGGCCGCCGCACAGGATAACAGCCGTCCTCTGAGGCTGCAGTGCTTCAAGACCCAGCCGGATAAGGCTCTCGGTCGTCTGGGATCTATTCTTGAATCGTGACCCGTCGATCAGTCTGTCGATCTTGGTCATCAGGGCGTCGTCCAGGGTCATGCAGAAACGTTTTCGCATACATATTATGATGGGAAAACAGATATATTACTCTGAATCCCCGTCTCACTCGAGGTAGTTGCCAAACCCGGCCAAGCTTCTGTCAACGATCACTTGGAGAAGAGGCGATGAATCAGTACCACAATGGCGAGGCAAGCTACCAAAAAGGACGTCTTGAGTGCCCCCTCCGCTGCTGTTGAGGTCAAGATCTCGAAGCTAACTGCGACCGCTGCTCCTCTCCTAGCCTCCAGAGATGCTGAGAGAGCCTCCTGATAATCCATCTTAGAGTAGGCCTCCTCAGCCACCTCAACCTTGTCCTGAATCGACGAAAGCAGATTCTGGTTGAGGAGGTTTGGGCGTGTTGAAGCAAGGTCAACCGTGGAGGCCATCAGTAAGCTGTCAACATACCCCCTCAGAAGAGCATCCCTGTCAAAGACGCTGAAGCTATACTCATAAGGGTAGTATGACATGACCGAAGATACGAAATTCTGTGTGGGATCGGCCCTGAAGGGATGTGAGAGCCCCAGCATGTGCCCGACCTCATGGAGGATCGTGTTAGTCAGACCAAAACCCCTTTGGGGCTGCTTCTCTTCAGTGAAGTTTCCCCGGATCAGATCACGTGAAGAATGACTGATAAGAACCATGTCCCCGAGGGCCACCCCCCAGATGGAACCTGACTCTGTGGGCATAACCAACTCCTCCTTGAACGTGAACCCAAGTTGGTACTCGCCACTGAAGACGAAGGCGATTACGGGTATGTGGACCCCTACATCATCAACTGAAGCGTTGAAGAAGTCTCTGAGGTGCCCTTCACCCTCCTCGTTAAGCCAGTGGTACAACGGCCTACTGTCCACTATCGAGACGTTCGCCTGCCCGATGGGGCTGGTGGAGGAGACTACAAGCCTTGTTAACTCTGCCGAGGAAGTGATATTCATGAACCTTGTCTTGACACTGACCTCAGCGAATGGCAGAAGCTTCTCCAGTTCAATCTTTATCCTTGTAGGGTTCAAGGCATTCTCCAGCCGTGGGGTATGATAATCGGTTCTGTTGTCGATGACCAGTACATCTATCAGGTACCTCTTTGCAAGCCTGAGCGGGTAGATGAAGTCTGGGGCGAAGAGGCTATCGACCGGACCGTAAATGTAGTCAGCTAGGTACTGGGTCAGCCATCTAGAGCCGTATGGGTCCTGCAGACTGATGTTGTTGGCTCTGATAACCCATTGGAGTGGAAGCTGCCTGGTAACATTACTCGGTCCTGCTGACAGGTCGATATAGTATAGCCTCTCAGTACCACCCCAGGAAGTCATCCAACGTCTCCTGAGAGTTATGTGGAGGTCTGTATCGAAGCAGGTCATGTTATAGTAGTGCGGTATGATCCCACTCATCGATCTGTTCAGGTAATCACCGTACTGGCTCGGCGTGACTGACGGTATCCTGCCTGTCAAGTTCGCCAGGACGAGCGTATACCCTGGCACTGGGTCACCACCCAGCTTCGACTCGTGGAATCTCAGCCAGTTCTCCACGAGGCTTGCTGGGTAGAACGCGTTCGTGATGTTGACGCCAAAGAACGGGTTCCTCGAAACCTCTATCTTCACCAAGGAACCAAGATAGTCCACGAACAAATCTTCGACATCTCTGGGCGCAAAGACAAACTCGTAGTTAAGCCGGTACACAACTCCGGTCGTAAGACCGGGATTCAGGCACTGCTGGATCTTCAGGGAGGGCAGGTTCCACTTGAGGTAGGACACATTCACAAGCTCGGGATCAAAGCCCATAAAGACCACTCTCACATGTAGATCCGAATCCCTTCTCGCGGTCAAGCCCACGCTCACACCTGAACCCACTGCAGACCTACTCTCATGGACGCCCAAGACTAGGAGCAGAAGTAGAAGAGGCGCGATCCTACTCGGCAATTCCGGACTCCCTAAGACATTGTTCCTGTAGATGCGATGGTGGAGGAGCCGTAGGGCAGGACAGCAACACTCGAGTCTTTTCCAAGGCCTCTCAGTAACGACTGGAGGGCGTCATTCACGGTCCGTGAAGTCTTCAGGCGGAAGACCCCCCTCGCATAGTAGTCCGGCATCACGGAGACGAGGTATACCCGATGATCCTCCAGGAGCCGCATCAGGAAGTGAGCCTTCACCGCCTCGCAGGAAGGGTCTCTCTTCAGCACGGATCTGAGTTGCTTCATGTCGTGACCTTTAGAGAATAGATCTCTGAAAATTTCGCTTCCATACCCCCCAAAGCATTCAGCGACCAGTACCACTCCACAACCTTTCTTGAGCACCCTCATGTTCAACATCATCGATTCCAGTGATCTGGAGAGGGTGTAATCGTACGGTCTCCCACCTGGACCGACGACGATAACGTCTGAAGGCTTACTCAGTTCTGCCTTAGAGACATCATCCACATACTCCACAGCCCTTCTGAAGGAGTCGTCTAGGGCGCCTCCGAACATCCTTGAGACTCGGCCTTTCTTGTCGATCACGAAGCTCAGCGCCAGAGTAGGTTCTGAGATCGCCTTCAAAGTGTCGTCCCGTCTCAGCTGCTCCTCGATCTCGAAAGAACCACCCTCAAGATATGATCTAACCGCTTCCCTGCAGATCTCAATCTTCGTCTGTTCATCGAGTAGACTCAGCAAGATTGATCTCCCACCCAAGCGTCCAAGGATTGGGTGAAACCTAACATGGCTAACCAGGATTCTCAGGTCTGCCTCTGCAAGCTCTCTGCGTGCTTGAGCATCCTCCCCCATGCTACCCCCTCTACCGACAGGGGCGAATGTGTCATGATCGTATATGTCGACCACCTGTATGCCCTGCTCACCCACACCCTCAAGGTTTGTTCTCACCCTCGGCTCTCCAATGTGCCTCCAGAAAACTGTGAGAGTCTCAAAGTCGATTGAGTGACGGGTTGCTTTCACGACGAGATTCACCGCATCAAATGAGGATGCAATCGATGGCAGGTCTGTGAATACTGTTACTCGAGCTCCGGACCTGCAGACCTGTGAGGACGGTTTCACTCCTTCTTGGCCGCTGAATACATCTTGGATCATGGATTCCAAGTCGCCAACAGGATCTGTATCCTTCGGTTCCACGATCCCTGCCAGATTCTCTGCAGGAACTCCGACCGGCACCTCTGTGTCCCCGTAAGGGATCCATATCTCCAGAGTCTCCACCTGCCCCTTCGAATACCCTTGCAGCAATCTGAGCTCTCGAAATCAAAAACCTTCCTGACATCTATTCCTCTTCAGACAGCCTTCACACGGAGACGCTTCATCGATCAGACTGGCCCCCGCCTAGGACGAATATGTATAAGGAACCTGTGTGTAACTGGATTGATTGAGGTAGCGGAGACAGGACAGATGCATAGTGAACTCGAGAGGGACGAGGTTGAGTTCTGCAGGCTCCTGCTCAAGACTGGAGCCCTCAAGTTTGGAATGTTCAGGCTGACAAGCGGGAAACTCAGCCCATACTACATTGATCTACGTTCAGTACCAAGCTATCCTGAGCCATTCAGAAAAGTTATGGGGCTTTACGAAAGGCTTGCGAAGCAGGAGGTAGGCTTGGACAAGTTTGACAGGATCTCCTGCGTCCCTACCTCCGGGCTCCTCTTTGCTTCAATCCTAGCATTCAACCTTTCAAAGCCGATCCTTTACGCAAGAAAAGAGAAAAAGGAATATGGTAGACAGAGAAGAATTGAGGGCGTGATGGTTCCCGGCGACCGCGTCATCGTTGTAGATGATCTAGTCACAACAGGCAGGAGCCTAGTCGATGCCACTGAAGCGCTTAGAGCCGAAGGCGGCGTTGTGACTGACGCGTTAGCGTTGATAGACAGGGAAGAAGGGGGTAGGGAGCGTCTGAGCGAGATCGGTGTCAAACTGAACGTATTCATGAAGATCTCTGACATTGCCGAGAGACTTTACAAGCTGGGTGTGATCGAGGAGGAGAGATATCAAGAGATCCTCACACAGATATCCAGTAGGAAGGAGTGTACTGATTGAGGTTCCTGACTGTTGGATTAGGCCACTGCGGCGGCAAGATCGCCGACGACTTCAAGAGGGTCGCGGTCGAGAAGAAAGGGATGATAATGGATGTCTGCGTGATAAACAGCGACACGGCCGACTTGGCGACTCATAGAAACGTCCCAGACGAGAATAAGCTACTGATCGGCAGCGGCAAGGGCGCTGCCAAGAACTGGCAGGAGGGGCATGAAGCAGCCATCCAGGGCAGAACAAACCTGAAGGCTTTCATCTCAAAGTTACTAAGCTCCGACACAGACGCGGTCTTGCTCACACTCGGCGAAGGTGGAGGAACAGGTTCGGGAGTCGCTCCCGTCGTGGCTGAGATCGTGGGCGAGATGGGGAGGACATGCATCGCGATCGTCACCCTACCATTCGAGACAGAGTCTGTCAGAGCTAAGGTTAATGCGGCGATGGGGATCGACCTACTGTACAGACATGAGGCGGTCAAGGCAATAATATGCATAGAGAACGATAAACTGACAGCACACTTCCCAGATAGGCTCCTCACAGAGGCTTATGAGAGGGTGAACGAGGTTGCTGTGAAGACTTTCCTCGACCTCATCGACTTGGCGAACCTACCCAGCAGGGCCGACCGAATAGACGAGTCGGAGCTCATATCGATATTCAAGTATCCAGGCTTCGCTACTCTAGCAAACTATCAGACGCCTGCGAACATGGTTGAGGACGTCGCGGCTACACTCCGCCGCAGCTGGAACACAAGCCTATTCGCTGAGGTTGATCCCGGCTCAGCTTCAGGCGTGATATTTGGAGTTCAAGGACCGACCCACTTGTTCACGACGATACAGGTTGACGCGATAAGACGGACGCTACATGAACTCCTCGCGGGAAGAGATGCGATGCTGGGGATCTACCCTTCAGAACATCTGCGATGGGCCTCCTACATAGGCATACTGACAGGCATGGATGTTCCAAAGAAGGTAGAGGCCCTCCTCGAGAAGGCGAAGGCCGAGTATGAGGAGCATGAGAGGGTCTTGGAGGCGAAGGCGAGATCAAAGAAGGAGGGTTTGGGATTCAGCTTGACAGAGCTTGCCCCAAGGTCGAGAGTCGCCAAGCAGCAACCCCCGCAAGAGGTTGAGAGAAACAGACTACAGAGGCTGGCAGAGACCGTTGGTTCGCAGAAGGTGGGCGCTGCGGAGAATCTGCCCCAAAGCCTGAGGGTTATGGAATCCCGCAGGGGGCAGAGACTGACGATGGAAGAGCTTGTCTCTCTCCTCCAAGACGAGGCTGAGGTTGAGGATGAACGGGTGGCTGTTGCAACGATCCTTGAGCTCCAGAGCTTAGGGTACCTGGTAGAGGTCAAGAAGGGTCTGTTTCTGATTCGCTAGAGGCTATGTAGTTCGCCTGAGATCCTTGAAGGTATTCCCGGCTCCTGAGGGATCTCTGAACTTCCAGAGGCTTCAATCTGCGAGGTTTCTTGGACTGGTCTCTCTTCCATGGTTCATCCTGGGCCTAGGATGGAGCTACCTGCTCGTCTAGCAGTGAGCCTAAGAGTGATCTAGAGCGGTTTGAAGAGGACCACATCGACCTCCTCTCCCTCATCAACGCCTTCAACATGCTCCGGGATGACCAGAAATCCATTAGCGTTTACCATGCTGGAGATAACTCCTGAGCCTGTCGACCGGACTGGCTCAGCCGAGTAGCCACCCCCAGACCTGGAGACTTTAACCCTCACGAAGCTTCTCAGACCTGAACCCGCCGGTACCCTCCTCGTCACCCTTGCGCGGACACATGGGTCAGTATCTTGTGGTGTTCTGAGCATTCTCGCCAGGAGCGGCCTCCCGAATAGGTAGAAGCCTATCATCGCGGCGACGGGGTAGCCTGAGAGGTTTATAACAGGCTTGCCGTTTATTGAGGCTAGCGCAGTAGGTCTTCCAGGCCTCATCGCGACGCCGTGCACTACGACTCCGGGCTTACCCAGGGAGTCTATGGCCTCAACAGTGAGGTCAGCCTGACCCTCAGACGTCCCTCCGGTCACAACCATCAAGTCGCATCTACCTAGACCGTCCATAATCATGGATCTTATTCTTTCAAAGTCATCCTCTACGCATCCCATGAGTACAGGTGTACCACCGTATTTCTTAACCATGGATGAGAGCACTATGCTGTTTACATCCGTCACCCGCCCAGGCCTCTCATCCTGGCCTGGAGGAGCCAACTCGCCCCCAGTCGAGAGGACCCCTACCAGTGGCCTCTTGTAGACCTGGACGTCACCTATGCCCAAGGCCACCAGCATCCCAAGATCCTGCGGTTCAAGCCTCGTCCCTTCCTTGAGAGCGATCTCACCCCTCTTGACGTCCTCCCCTCTCCAGGAGACATCATCTCGAGGAGCCACCGCCTTGTAGACCTCGATCGTGTCCGGACCGATCTTGGTCGTGAACTCCACCATGACGACCGCATCTGAACCAATAGGCAAGGGTGCTCCAGTATCGACGTAAGCCGCTTCCCCACTCCTGAGATGCAAATCAGGCTTGGAGTCAATGGATGCCAGCCTTAGGATAACAGGGTTGCTAGGTGAGGCGCCGAAGGTATCTTGTGCAATCACTGCGTAGCCATCAACAGCAGACCTGTCCAAAGCGGGGAGGTCTTCCGGAGCAACCACGTCCACCGCGAGTACTCTTCCAAGAGCATTCTCAACCGTTGTAGCCTCAGTCTGAAGCCTGTCGAGTTTGAGCGACCCGTAGAAGAGCTTGGCGGCCTCCTCGATCGCTGTGACTTTTCCAGACATCTATCTAGCGGTCACCTGAGACAAGTCATAACATCATACAGATCTTCATTAGATGCTGAAGCTATGGGGGCTCATAGGTGTCGGCGACCAACTTGTCGAGGCCCAGTTCCTGAAGTTTCTGGCTGGTCGGGACGCCGTTCGCGTCCCAGCCTCTAAGTCTGTAGTAGTCGTTGAGCATAGGTTCGAGATCTACTACCTCCCCTCTGCTACCTCCATCATCAAGCGGCTCCTCGAGGAAGCGTTCCGGGAGAGTGTCGTCGTCTCGAGTTGCTCCACACTCAAGATTGAAGACCCTCTTCAGGTTGTACGTCCTATCACCTACCCTAAGGAGCTCTTGAAGCGTCATCTCCCAGCCTGTCACCATGTTCAGGATAGATAGGACGGAGGCTGGTGGGAGCATGGCGAACTTGCACATTATCAGTGAGTCGAGTACATCATGCCAGTTCTGGACAGCGATAACCGGGAAGGCCTTGTCCTCTGTTGTGAAGCGCTGGTACCTCTTGTGTATGCCGAGGTCTGGGATACGCTCTCCCTGCTCGACATGGTATACTAGGCCTCTCAGGTGACATGCGCCTCTGTGGGATGTTGCGTACTGGAGCCCGAGGCCCTTGAAGGCTCGAGGGTCATGCATAGGCATCTCGAGGCCTTTCACGTGCAGTGCGAATTCTCGGGCTGACCCCCCGATCTCCATGGCGGCGCTCCTCACACCCTTTGCAAGTACGGAACCGAATCCTTGGTTTAGTCCGATCTGTTCGAGCAGCTTGATTATCACCTCTCCTTTACCCCATTCTAGAGCTAGGCCGTCCGTGTCTTGGGTGGAGATTAATCCCTTCTCGTAGCATTCCATCGCGAATGCTATGACGCTCCCGGCGGATATCGTATCCATCCCGTATCTGTTGCAGAGGTCATTGCCGGCAGCTATGATGTTCAAGTCACTGTTAAGGCAGAGTGCACCTAGGGATGCGCAGGTCTCATATTCGGGGCCTGCACCCTCCCTGTTTTGACCGGATCCCTGGATGAGGACCTGCCTCCCGCAGGCGATGAGGCACCTGTAGCAGGCCCACTGCCTCTTCAGAATAGTCTTCGCCATGGCTTCACCGCATATCTTCTCAATACCCTGAGGCCACGAGCCTCTTGTGAAGTACTTTATCGGGACATCCCCGTACTCATGCATCATAGACATTATTCCGTCCGTGCCGTATGAGGCGTATATCTGGGCGGTCGGGTAGGATCTTATCGTCACGTATATTCTCCTCAGAAACTCCTTAAGCATCGAGTCCTTGGCGGCTGGAACGACCTTCAACATTGTACCCCTGACAGCTATCGCCTTCAGGTTTTTTGAGCCCATTACAGCCCCGACCCCGCATCTCCCTGCAGCCCGCCCATAATCATTCATGATGGAGGCAAAGAGTACTCCTCTCTCACCTGCCTGGCCTATAGCCGCAACCTTCACGCCATCATCTTCCAATTCTTCCCGAAGGAGCGTCTCCGTCTCGTAGGTGTCTCTGCCCCATAGCCTGGATGCATCCCTGAGGTCTGCTTGCCCATCCACTATGCTAAGGTACAAGGGCTTGTCTGCTCTTCCCTTCAAGATCACCCCGTCGAATCCGGCGAACTTAAGTTCGGGGCCCCAGTAACCGGCTGCATGAGCCTCTGCCCATAACCCTGTCAGTGGAGACTTTGTGCAGACGCAGTATCTCCCTGATGATGGGGAGGCTGTTCCGGTCAGGGGCCCTGTCATGAAGACTAGAAGATTGTCAGGGGATAATGGAGGGACATCTGAATCCAGCTCGCTATATACTATCTTGGATCCTAGTCCACTGCCGCCAATGTACATTTTCAGATCATCCTCCCTGAGCTGCTCCGTTGATATCTTCTGACCTGTAAGGTCTACACGCAGGATCTTGCCAGCGTACCCGAAGACCATCTCATATCGTCATATCCTGTAAAGTCTCTTGATCAGTTCTATCTGGTCTGATGGGATCTCCTTTGGGGGACCGAACTGGCTTGCAATAAACGTCATTATCGACACCTCCTCAAGGATCTCGATGGTAGACAGCGCCTCAAACAGGTCAAAGCCAACGGCTATCACCCCGTGGTTCTGGAGTATCACCGCTCTCTTGCCTTGGATCGCCTCGCCTACCTGTGCTCCAAGCTCCTCTGTACCCGGGTATCGGAAGGGCAGTATGGGCACGTCTGCAAGCATCGTCGCCGCCTCCAGGGTGATCGGCTTGAGCTTTACGCCTGAGATGGCTAGGCCTGTCGTGTAGGGGCTGTGGGTATGTAAGACAGCATTGATGTCAGCCCTCTTCTTGTAGATCGCTGTGTGGAAGTACCATTCCATGGAGGGTTTGAGTATGCCCTCCAAGATTCTTCCTTCAAGATCAATCTTGACTAGGTCAGAGGTCTTCAGCTCCGGTTTGTACAGTCCGCTAGGGGTTATCCACAGCTCCTCTGAATCGGTTCGGCGTGCGCTCGCATTCCCGCCTACACCAGTCATAAGCCCCCTCATGTGAAGGGACTTCATACCCTGGATTATCTGCTCTTTCAATTCGTCATCTTCAGGTTGAAATCCCATGCCGTTCACTAGCTCAATCACCCAATAGTTGTGGCCTTGGTTATTTAGTTTCAGCCGAAGCGCCGTAAAGGGAATAGTCGAAAAGCCTTCACACATCGATAGATTGAAATTGTCGGTCTGAAACTAGTGGAGCGATCTAGGTTGGCTGGAAGAGCTCTCGCAGCTATAGTCTCAGCAGGTCTCTCAAGGTTCGGGAAACTTGAAGGATTCTACGCTAGAGAGATCTTTGCGCAAGCAGTGAAGGAAGCTCTTGATAGGTGTCCGAATCTAGATCCGAAGCGGGACATCAGATCGCTATTCGTTGGGCACATGATGGAGTCGACTGAGCATCAAGGCCACACTGGGCCTCTGGTAGCCGACTGGATCGGCCTCAATCCTGCTCCAGCTGTAAGGCTAGAGAGCGCGTGCGCATCCTCTGGGTTAGCACTTCGCAGCGGCATCCAAGCGATAATGTCAGGACTCTCGGATGTCGTTCTCGTCGGAGGGGTTGAGAAGCAGACACATCTTACCACTGACGACGCGACTGAGTACTTGGCCCTGTCTGCGGACAACTTCTTCGAGAAGTGGCACGGCTTCACCTTCCCTGCCTTGTTCGCACTAATGGCGAGAGCCCATATGCATGAATACGAGACGCGAGAGGAGCATCTCGCGATGGTCGCTGTAAAGAACCACAGGAATGGCGCAAAGAACCCGAAGGCACATATTCAGAGAGAGATCACCCTCGAGCAAGCCATGACATCAAGGATCGTGGCTTCGCCGTTGAGGCTCTATGACTGCTCCCTGATCTCGGACGGTGCCTCCTGCCTGATCCTCACTGAGCCTGGGTTGGCGAAGCGGTACACGGATAATCCTGTCTACATCATAGGCACAGGCCAGGCTAGCGACACAATCGGCCTGTATGAGAGGAGCGACTTCACATCACTCCGAGCTACAGTCCTGGCTGCGAGAGAG
>JAWCLX010000016.1:0-11730 GCA_038850385.1 Bathyarchaeia archaeon
ACCTGATCGTTCTATCAGTCAGCACCATAGTACTGTTGCCTCTTGCGACCTACTTCTCCAAGAGGACTATGTAGTCAACCAGCGTAGGCCAGCCAGCCTGAAGAGCGTCTGGAGGATGATGGATCTATAGATCAGTAGCGCTCTTCAGCAGAAAACCTGTTAGGGAGATTGTGAAGTTAATCAAGAGTCAAAGACTCTTCGATGGAGCAGGACTAGGATCGAGGACTCCTACAAGACAAGATATCATACAGGCGGCTGAACCCTTGAATTAGAGGGGGGCTTACTCTTCCGGACGTCAACGATCTTCGCTGGTGGCTCCAACCGGATTCCGTCGCCTAACCGAGACCTCTGCAGAACCTCTCCATCCTATCCATGCCACGCTCAATCTCCTGTGTCGAGGTGGCGTAGCTCAGCCTGACATTCCCATCCCTGCCAAAGGCGATCCCTGGAACTACAGCGGTCAATGCTTCACGGAGAAGTCTATCAGAAAACTGCATCGATGAGAGGCCTGTCGACTGAATATTCGGGAAGGCGTAGAATGCTCCCTTAGGCATGTGGCATTCCACATTCCTCATCTCGTTAAGCCTTGACACCATTAGTCTTCTCCTCTTGTCGAAAGCCTCAATCATATTCCTGACAGAGGTCTGCGGGCCTTTCAGGGCTTCAAGAGCTGCCATCTGAGCTATGCTGGTCGGATTACTCGTCATGTGATCCTGAAGCCTCCCGATCGCCTCTGCCACTTCTTTGGGGCCTGCAGTGTAGCCTATCCTCCAGCCGGTCATCGAGTAAGTCTTAGAGAAAGCATTCGATATGACTGTTCTCGCCTTCACCTCCTCGCCTAGAGAGGCTATGCTGATGTGTCTTGAGCCGTCGTAGACGAATGCCTCGTAGACCTCGTCAGACACTACCCAGAGTCCACGCTCGACCACTACATCAGCGATCGACTTGAGTTCACTGTGGCTTAGTACAGTCCCAGCAGGATTCGAGGGGGAGTTCAACACCAGGAGCCTCGTCCTCTCAGTTATCAGTTCCTTCAACTCGTCTAAGTCGATCTTGTTCTCCTCACCCGTTTGGACGAGCCTCGGCTGAGCGCCTGCAAGCTTGATCTGTTCAAGGTAGCTGACCCAGTATGGCGCGATTAGCAAGGCCTCATCACCTGGATTGAGGAGTACCTGCATGATATTGTAGAGGCTGTGTTTTCCTCCGCATGAGACGACTATCTCTGAAGGCTCATAGGAGACGCCGTTGCAGCGCCGGAGCTTGTCAGCTATGGCCTGCCTGAGCTCCTCGATCCCAGCTGTCGGAGTGTAGTAGGTGATGTTCTCATTTATCGCCTTGACCGCGGCCATCTTGATGTTCTCCGGGGTTGGGAAATCGGGTTCACCGGCTCCGAAATTCACGACGTCTCTCCCCTCCCTCTTCAGCCTCTTGGCTGTGGAGGTTATGCCGAGTGTAGGGCTCGGACTGATCGACTGTGCTCTCTGAGAGATCATTCTTGAACCGAGAACTAGACAGCTGCAGAAGCTATAAGACTTCGCTGCACCGATCCGCAGCATCCACCTTTGAATCTCAAAAAGCTTTTTCACCCACTACGATGAACTCAGATGCCGCCTGGATGGAAGAGGATTGACAACTCATAAGGAACGGTACATGAAGGCAGTACACCTGGAAGTCCCGGACACGGTTCCGGTGGAGGGTTCACTGGACCTCATCCACTGCCAGAGGATCCTAGGCAAGGCGCCTATGAGCTCCTCCATATTCCTCACACAGAAGGGTGAAAACCTCGACATGAATGATGTGTCGAAACATAATCAGAGGCTCTTGAACGAGGCCGCCATGAAGCTTGACTTCGACTGCCTGATCCTTAACGACTGGAACGTCTACCCAGAAGGGTTCAAGCCGCGATTCATCGATGAGACCAGCTACATAGACCATCTGGGGAGGATACATAAGATCAAGGCGGACGTCAAGACGGTATACTGGGTCGACGGGGTGGTAAAGTCTCCCAGCGACCTGGACACTTTTGAGCTGCCTGATCCAGATGACCTGAACATGGATCTTGTGGAGGAGACCGTGAACGTCGCCGCTGATGAGTATCCTGTCATGGGGTGGTGCCACTCTGTCGTGCATGCTCCATACCAGATCAGAGGAGGACTGGACAAGCTCGCCTTCGACTTGTACAGGCAGCCTGAGTTTGCTAAAAGACTGATCGAGAAGGCCTTCAGGTACGAGATCGGAATGGTCAGGCGGCTCATCGATATGGGTGTCGACCTGATAGTTGAAGGAGACGACTTGGCGGACATTAAGGGTCCAATGTTCTCGCCTAAGATCCTGAGGGAGTTCTTCTTCCCTTACATCAGGAGGTTTATTGAGGAGTGCCACTCCCATAACGTCCCGGTTATGAAGCATTCTGACGGTAACCTCTACCCTATACTTGAGGAGCTTATCAGCCTGGGGTATGATGGGTTGCATCCGGTCGAGCCTGCTGTTATGGATCTAGCTGATGTGAAGCGCCGCTTCGGGGACAGGATCTTTCTGCGTGGCAACGTTGACTGTGTTCATGTTCTCCCTTACGGTTCAGAGGATGATGTTAGGCGTGATGTGAGGAGGTGTATAGACGCTGCGGCTGAGGGCGGGGGCTTCATACTCTCAGACAGCAACTCACTCCACAGCAACGTCAAGACAGAGAACATCAAGATTATGGTGGAAGAGGCCAGAAGATACGGGAGATACAGCCACAACTAGCCAACTCCACACTAGTTGAGTCTGCAAAGAGAAAAACTGCCGACAGACCCAGTTTCCAAGTCTTGCTACGCGCCACCTCGACTTTAGCCACGCCAGATCCAACCTCATTGAACGAACGTATAGTCAGCTGCGCTCTCCTCGTACGAATGTAACAATGGCTACCGCTATCATCTGAGATACAACACTTACCGAAGTCCTATCATGCATGTACACCCAGCAGTCCACAGGTATCTTCCATTACAGAAAGCCAGCCAGAAATCTGTAGCCACGATATATATCTCGTGACCAGCGTGTCATAGACGTTAGTGAAGCGGTTGACCACAAAAATAGACCTGGTCTGCACAGGTGAAATCGAAGACTGCGTACTCGATGCTCTCCTTTCCACAGAAGCAATCCTCATCGCAAGAAAACCTCAGTCGCGAACAATAGCCCAGAAACGTATGAGTGGGAGAGAATCACCATGAATAGAGGCAACATAAGTTGGTCTTTGATCTCAGCTGCTTTGGTCATGTTGATGATTCCGGGACTGGCCCTTTTCTACGGCGGACTGGTCCGAAAGAAGAACGTATTGGCCGTGGTAATGCAGAATTTCGTTACACTTGCGTTAGTATCCATTGTTTGGATTCTCTGGGGTTACAGCTTGGCCTTTGGACCAGACTGTTTTGGGGTCGTAGGCGGATTTGATTGGATAGGACTCTCTAACGTGGGACTTGAACCGTCGCCGTTGGCGCCTGAGATGCCTCACCTTGCCTTCATGATATATCAAGGTATGTTTGCAGCGATAACGCCCAGCCTCATCACTGGAGCATTTGCCGACAGGATGAAGTTTGACAGCTATCTACTCTTCCTGGTGCTCTGGGCAACATTCGTCTACTGTCCGATAGCACATTGGGTCTGGGGAGGAGGCTGGTTAGGGACCATGGGCATTTTGGACTTCGCTGGGGGCACGGTAGTGCACGTAAATGCAGGCATGGCGGCGCTCATTGCAGCTATTCTCATCGGAAGAAGGAGGGGGTTCGGTAGGTATTCGATGACCCCTCATAATATACCATTAGTGGTCTTGGGAACCACTCTCCTCTGGTTTGGATGGTTCGGATTCAACGCTGGCAGCGCTTTGGGAGCCAATGAAAGTACGGTCTTGGCTTTTGTAACCACAAACACAGCGGCCGCAATGGCTACCTTAACATGGTTAGTGTTAGATTGGGCGTACAAGGGAGCTCCATCGCTGATCGGAGCTGCTACTGGAGCCATCGCGGGTCTTGTGGCGATCACTCCGGCATGCGGCTTTGTAAGCGTTCAAGCAGCCCTCATCATAGGCTTCGGTGCTGGAGTAATATGCTATGCCGCGATACAATTTAAAAACAAGATACAACTCGATGATGCATTAGATGTGTGGGGAGTTCACGGCGTCGGAGGTGTGTGGGGAGCATTAGCCACCGGTGTATTCGCTACAAATTTGGGGCTCATATCAGGAAACACAGTTCAATTCTTTATTCAACTCTTTGGTGTGGCTGTTACCATAGGATACTCGGTTGCAGTTACTTGGATCATACTGAAAACTGTAAATGCTTTGGTAGGTTTGAGGGTGGGGGTGAAAGAGGAGGAATTAGGGTTAGACATATCTTTGCATTTTGAGGAGGCCTACACTTCATGATCAAAGTTGAAGCAATAATAAGAAGGGAAAAACTCGACGACGTTAAGGCTGCCTTGTCGGAACGCGGTTTCCTAGGTATGACTGCATGGGAGGTTCGAGGAAGAGGGAGACAGAAAGGTTATTTGCTGAATTTCAGAGGTAGAACGATAAACGTGGATCTCCTCCCGAAAACGAAAATAGAGCTAGTAGTTGAGGATGACGATGCGGAGAAAGTGATAGAGATAATCAGAAAGAACGCACTAACTGGCGAGATTGGGGATGGAAAAATATTTCTGTGTCCGGTAACGGACGTGGTGCGGGTAAGGACGGGGGAGAGAGGCGGGAGAGCCGTATAGATCTGTTGGCGCAACCTATTTTGGAGACAGCCTGATCGGGTCTGTTACGATAGAAGACTCTACTCTGGTATCTCCAGTTCTATTGAATCTCCTGGAAAGGTCTTTCCGCAGATGGCTGGTTCGTGGCAGGGTAGTAGATGCTTAGGGCTTCTCAGTAGCCCCCGTATCCTCCAGATGCTCCGATACCAAGCATAGTGATCGTAGAGCATAGTTGAAGGAACACCTAGAGGACCGTATCTCTCCGGTGCTGGGGTTATCTTGATTCGTCTCCCCTGAAGATCCACCATCTCGGACATCTTTGGGAAGAGGTTCTGGTATATGTTGATAATGTCTCCGGGGATGACGTATACTCCTTCAGTCGTATCGACTGCAACCGTCAATCCTCCTATCGTGTGGCCAGGAGTATGATACAGCAGTATCCCCTCAGTCAGTTTGCAGTCTCCTGTAACTTTGAGGCAATGAAATCTCTGAATTACAGAGATCACGTCAGGGTCGAAGTCTCCTCTTATCCGCATTGATGGGATCGGGTTGAGTAGTTCATTCCACTCATCGTAATGGAATACATGGAGTGATTCTGGAAAGAGGTGGCAGTTGCCTGCATGGTCATTGTGTAGATGGGTGTAGACGACTATCTCGATCTCTCCAGTTCGAACAGAATTCTTTTCCAAAGCAGCTAGAAGAAATCTCTCTCCGCCTCTTGCGGGGTTTCCACCCCATGCTCTCCCGTCCACTATGAATCTGGAGTTTATCCCTGTGTCCACAAGGATCTTCTTCGACTCAGAGACGAGCAGATAACCGAGATATGGTAGGTTGATCGTAAGATCGGTGTCGAGCCCGAATGTTGAGACCCCTTTGGGAACTAGTATGTCTCCTAAATACAATACATGTATCTTCCACTTCATGTAATCCCATCCTGAGTGTAGGCCGTGAATCCGCCATGTCAGCAGTCGATTTCTTGGTCAGATTAGATCGAGTTTCTTCCCTATCCTTTCGAATGCCCCGACAGCATAGTCCAGCTCCTCTCGCTTGTGATGCGCGTTGACTATGGTCCTTACTCTGTCGGTGCCTTTGGGAACGACTGGATAACTGACGGCGTTTACGAAGATCTTCTCCTCCTCATACAGGAGTCTGCTTAGCTGCATAGCCTTCTCCGGCGTCCCAACTATGATCGGGGTTATCGGCGTCTGACTTATGCCTGTATTGAAGCCGAGATCCTCCAGTTCTTTCTTGAAGTACCGTGTATTCTCCCAGAGTCTCTGGACACGTCCAGGCTCCCTCTTGATTATCTCGAAGGCCTTCAAGGTCGCGCCGGCAGTGGCAGGGTCAGGGAAACCTGTTGAGAAGCAGTACGTTCTCGAACGCCGCCACAGATAGTACTTCAGTTCCTTGCTGCCGGCGACGTAGCCACCGCAGGTCGCTATAGCCTTGGAGAGGGTTCCCATCTGAACCTCAACCCTTCCATAAAGGTTGAAGTGCTCAACCGTTCCCCTCCCTGTCTTTCCTAGAACCCCTGTGGCATGGGCATCGTCGATGTAGACGAAGGCATCGTACTTCTCAGCCAACTCCACGATCTCAGGTAGAGGGCAGATGTCCCCGTCCTGGCTGAAGACAGAATCGGTGATTATCATGGTCTTTCCTTTGGCGCGGTCCTTTGCACTTTCCTTCAACTTGGCTTCCAAGTCCTTCATGTCCAGATGCTTGTAGATGAGGCGGTTAGTCCCTCTGGCCAGTCTGCAGCCGTCGATGATGCTCGCATGGTTAAGCTCATCACTTACGATCGTGTCTCCCTCAGCCATCAGAGACCATACCGCGCCAACATTCGCGGTGTAGCCTGTAGGGTAGACGAGGGCAGCCTCTGCTGACTTGAACTCAGCAGCCTTCTCCTCAAGTTCGTCCTGAATAGCCATCGTCATGATCATCCTGCCGGTTCCCATCCCGGCGCCCCATTTCTCAACAGCCTCTACAGCTGCCTTCTTCATCTCAGGGTCGTTCGCAAGTCCGAGATAGTTGTTCGCGCACAGTATCAGGATCTCTTGTCCGTCAAGTATTGCCTTTGCCGAGTTAGGGCTGCCTAGAACCCTGAAGTGTGGCATGTATCTTGTTCTTATCAGCTCATCATACTGGTCTCGTACAAATTTCTCGTACTTTGCGTTAACCAGCAGCCAATCCTCCCAGGTCGTAATACTTGACGATTCCTTAAAATGCTTTACATTCGGAACACTACTGGTCATCACTCAACTGTACTGTTGAAGCCAGAACTGTCTCAGACTATTGATTGATTGTGGATGTGTGATCATAGACTCTGGGCATGGTCAACCGTCTTGATAAGACTTCAAACGCCTCCTGTTTTCTTAACTTCTCGAGTAGATCAGGTTTGCCTTTACATTGTTGCTCGATCTCAGGAGTGTTCACATAAAGTCTGCAGCGATCACAATATAGGATCTCGATGGACAGTATTCTGAATCTGGCAAACTCATGTGATGGATGAGGATTCATGTAGACCAGTCTACCTATATCTGTCCGTATAGGAGACTGTTTAAGGCAGAGAGGTAAGTGAACTGGGGCCCTACCGTAGAGGCATTCTGCCCAGTTATGGTAATCATGAATTCTTTCTATGCTGCTTATGTATGTCTCCAGTAAATATTGGTCTTTGAAGGACCTCTGCTAGGCGATCCTGTAGACGGCGCTCTTTCTGTAACCTGTCACTATTCTGCAGTAACCCTTCAACATCTCGTCGACCTCTCTGTCACCTGTATCAACAAGCAAAGGCATTCCTCTGAGGGCGGCGATCTTACTCTCAGTAGCGGCGATGATTATGTTTCCTTTTCCAACCTTTCTAATCACTTTGGGGCTTATCTGCTGGTTTCCTCTACCGAATACGTATCCTTGACCTCCAATGACCGAGACTATTATCTTTGCTTTCTTGTCTCCGATCAACTCCAGCAACCGCGCCTCATTAGCGTCTGCTGCGATCAGTCTCTTCTTCTGTACGACGTCAACGCCTAGGAGCGTGTACCTCAGATGGAGCGCCTTCATGACGGCTTTAGCCGTTGTTCCAGGCCCTATGATGTAAAGGTATTCGTCATGCATGTTCTCAACTATTTCCAGCGCAATGGCTTGCATAGATTCCTCCTCGTCGAGGGTGCTTCCGACCTTGACATTTTGAACGAGCTGGTCATTGTGTGGAATTTTGAGGTAGCCGTGAAGCCTTGCTGAGACTCTGTTTTGCCTGAAGGCTTCCTCATCAACGTCCATAACTTCTGCTTCGCGGAGTCCGACTTCTCCACGCAGGTATGCTATAGCCAGCTGCCCAGCTGTTCTAGGGTTTATTGCGAAGACGCTCGAGTGGACCTTCACTCCAGCCGGCACACCTATGACTGGGAGTCGCTGACCGACAGCCTCATGAATGTCCCTAGCGGTTCCGTCCCCGCCTGTGAAGAGTAAGAGATCGACTTCTCGCGAAAGCATCTCCTTTGCTGCTTTCTTTGTATCTGCCGCTGATGTCCTTCCTCTCTTCACATACCCTATGACTACAGGATTGAAGCCGCACTCCTTGCACTCTTCCTCACCCATCTCGTATGGGTAGGTGACAAGTTCGATGCTGCCTTTTAGTGGTGAAAGTTCTCTGAGCGCCTCAACAGCTCGCCTCGGGGCTGTCGGAGTAGCCCCCAGCTGTATAGCCTTTCTCACGTTGTCTTCTCCATCAGTCCCCTTGAGGCCTACTGAACCTCCCATCCCGGCGATGGGATTAACGATCAGGCCTAGCTTCTTCTTTGTACTAGTGGGTTGCTGGCCTATCTCTGCTTCCCGCCCCTGCTCTTTCTTATGTACGCTCTCCAAGTCATGGCGTACTTGCTGGGGTCGTCTAGATCCCGCATATTGATCTTTGATATTGCATGGTTATGCGGTGCTGTCTTGACGATCTCAGGATTCCTGTACGCCTCCTCGCATACATGCCTGATTACTTCAACCCAGTAGTCGATGTCTTCCTTTGAGTAGGTGTCGCAGGGCTCGGGAAGGAACGGTTCTGGGACGATCCATGGATGATGGCTTGTGAAGTACTCTTGGACACCGAAGTCGATCATCCTTCTGGCAACATCATCTGTTGTAACGCCGGTGTCCTCCCTCAGTGTCTTCAGACTAAACCTGGCCTGATCCAGCCTCGTCGCCTGCTTAGGATAGGCCAATGTGACTCCACGAACACTCAGCATCTTCTTAATGAGATAGTTCGTGTTTATGATCGAGGTCTCTGATACTTTTCGTAGACCGTCAGGCCCCATGCCGATTACCCACGCGTAGGCTCTCAGTATAGTCTCGATATTCCCGAAGAAACATCTGACTTTTCCGATGGTGTTCTTCCTATTGTAGTCCAGACGGTACCTTTTTCCATCGAAAGTAACTATCGGGACAGGAAGATAGTCTGCCAGCTCCTTTCTTGTACCCACAGCGCCGCAGGCTGGACCCATACAACCATGGGGTGATGAGAAGGCTTTGTGTATGTTGAAGTGGCACATGTCAAAACCCGCCTCCTTAGCGCGGGCTATTCCGAATAGAGCATTCGAGTTAGCTTGATCGTACGCGCACAACCCACCTGCTTCATGCACTATGTCGACGAACTCATCGATCATCGGGTTGAATATGCCTGTATCTTCTGGATTCGTTATCATCAACCCAGCGGTTCGTCTGGAAACCGCGGCTTTCAGAGCTTCCACATCTGGCAGCCCGGTCTCTGGATCCGGATAAAGGTTTACTATCTTGAAGCCTGCTGTAGCAGGACATGCAGCGTCTGCTGGATGTGAGAATATCGTTGAGATTATCTCGTCTCTCTGTGTGAGCTCTCCATTCACAGCATGATATCTTCTTATCATGCATGCGTTCGTGTAGATTCCGTGGGCACCTCCTCCAGGCTGGAATGTGAACTCGTCCATTCCTGAGATCTCGCACATCACCCTCGCAAACTCATACATTATCTGCAGAATACCTTGGACTGTATCTTCATCCTGAAAAGGGTGGAGATCCATAAACTGCGGTAGTCTAAGCAGCTCCTCATTTACCTGTGGACTGTACTTCATTGTGCAGGTTCCCATTCCGATATCGATGTTTAAGGCCATGCCAAGGGTCTGTTGTGAAAGTCGGAGGTAGTGCCTGAGGACTTGGGGCTGAGAGATCTGTGGGAGCGCGGCGGCTCTTCTCCTGCTCATTCCTGCAGGAATATATGATTCAGCGCCTCCAACAGTTTCTTGGATCTCCTTCTCTGCACGGGGGACCGCTATTCCTCTCTCACCTTCACTGCCCATCTGCATTATGATCGGCTCCTCCCAGACATGTGCGTGGTATCTTCTCATCCCAGACTCACTCATCCAAAACCGCCTCCAAAGACTTCGCGAGCCTGTCTAAGTCGTCTCTGGTATGAATCTCAGTGACTGCGTAGAGGGAGCTGTTTCCAAGCTCTGGAAACTCAAATGTCACATCTTTTCCTCCGAATATTTTATGCTCGATGAGCTTCTTGTTCACCTCTCGAACTGTTTTCCCTGTATCGTCAAAGTTCACAACAAACTCCTTGAAGAAGTACGGTGTGAAGAGGATCCTGACTCCGGGTATCTCTGACAACAGGCCAGCGGCGTAGTGGGACTTCTGGATTATCGCCTCTCCGACCTCACTCATCCCGGCAGGGCCCATTAGAGCAAGGTAGACTGCGGCTGCAATGGTCCAGAGTCCCACGGTCGTTCCAGTAAAGTCCTTGCCCTTCTCCCTCACCGCATACAACGTTCTCCTATGTGTGGAGAAGCCGAATCCGAAGCCAGTTCCGTCCTCAGTGCTAGCGATACTCACGAGATGTGTGGGGTACTCTGAGACATACCTCTCTTCGTCTCTGCTGGCGATGAATCCGCCTACTCCACCTCCATAGTTCATGTGGAGCCCAAGAGGCTGAATGTCTCCACATACTATGTCAGCACCGTATTCAGCGGGTGGAGCCAGCACACCAAGAGATATAGGGTCGACCCCGACGATGCACTCTGCACCATTATCATGAACTATCTTTGAAATCTCTTCGCCTTGCGACTCGACCATTCCCAAGTATGACGGGTTCTCGAAGTAGACAGCTGCAGTCCTTGTGGAGATCTTCGTCTTCAGGTCTTCCAAGTCAAGCAGACCTGTCCTGACATCATAGCCTACCTTCTTGATGTTGATTTGAGTTGGAGCATCTTCTGAGTGGCAGAAGTTCTTGATGACCGCAAGCCGTTCCGGGCTGACCGTCCACGAAATCAACACCTCGTCTCGACCCGTTATTCTGGAGGCCATACGGGTCGCGAAGCCGGCTGCACATCCCCAGTCGAAGGTCGGAAGGCTAACCACATCCATCTCAAGGAGTTCACCCATCATGCTCTGGAACTCGAAGAAGGCCTGCCATTTTCCTAGGTCCGAGTAAGTGTTACCTGCATAAGCCGTCACGAACTCTGCTCTGTGAACTATCTCGTCGACAACAGCTGGAACATAGTGTTGCCAGCATCCACCACCAAGAAAACTCAGATACTCCCTGCAGGTTCTGTTCCTCTGCAGTATTCCTTCAACGTGCCGCCGCAAGTCAGGTTCAGCGGCCAAAGGACCAGGGAGATTCAGACGTCTACTGAGTCGGAGCCTTTCCGGAATTATTGCGAGAAGATCTCCAACATCCTTCACACCTATCTCCCTGAGCATCGAATCCCTTGTCCTCGCAACCGAATTAGGAATGTAGGGGTGACCCTCTCCAAAATTCTCTGACATTGAAACCGCACCTTATTTGTCAGGCTTGGGTGTAATAAGTAGTAGCGCGAGTTTTGATCTCCACTGAACTTCGAGTATTCCCGTGTTGAACCGTGGCCGGTGTTTGCGACTCTGAGCTTCGAGTTGAGAAAAGGCCACCGTCATCACCTATCGAAGTCATGTAGGCTAGTCTCTAAGTCTCGTGAGCCTGAGCAGGTTCACTAGAGTGAACAGAGTTATTCCGTCGTCACC
>JAWCLX010000016.1:11740-15366 GCA_038850385.1 Bathyarchaeia archaeon
CTACAACAGTGAACCACAATGGTACAAATCCTAGGAGGCCCAGCGCACCTAGAGCGAGCTTCGTCGCCAATGAGATGGCTATGTTCTCTCTGGCAATCTCCATGGTTAGTCTGCTTAACCTGATCAGGTATGGGATTCGTGCCAGCTCATCTTTGACCAAGACAACATCAGCTGACTCAAGCGCAATATCAACTCCGGATCCTCCCATAGCGATGCCGACGTCTGAGGTTGCCAAAGCTGGGGCGTCGTTCACACCATCCCCAACCATTGCCACAAGACCACGGCCTCTTCTCATCTGGTCAACGATTCTCTGTTTATCCTCAGGATGACCCCTGCCCTGTACTCGTCAAGTTGGAGCGTTTGAGCTGTCTTCATTGCTACATGTTCAGTGTCACCTGTCAGCATGACTGTGTATACTCCCATCTCTCTAAGTTGTCTGACGGATTCCGCAGCATCATCTCTTGCCCTGTCTTCCACGCATATGGCCCCTGCAAACCTTCCATCCACAGATACACATACCCTGCTGTGGAGATCACATTCTGCGGATGCTTCGAAGCTGGATCTTAGCTTAGCCGCTCTCTCCCTCATAAACTCGACATTCCCCACCGCGACCTCGAGGCCGTTGATAATTCCAACTATGCCCTTTCCTGGGATCTCTATGACACCATCGACCTTGGGGGCTGAGAGGTCTAGGCCCTTCTCTGATGCGTCCCTGACTATCGCCTCTGCAACTGGATGTGTCGAGTATCTCTCAATCGCCGCGGCATAGCTCAATAGATGAGGCCCCTTGTCAGTCATCTCGATATCTGTAACCTTAAGTCTGCCCAAGGTTAGTGTGCCCGTCTTGTCGAAGACTACCGACGTCACCTTATGCAGATTCTCAATGTAGACTCCCCGCCCTTAGCAGCCACAGTTGCCGCCGTGAATATCGTTGCTGGAACTGAGAGTAGAAAGGCACTCGGACAGGAGACCACAAGGAGGATCAATGCTCGATACTTCCAAGTGCTTCGGCGACCACCGAGAAAAAGGGGGAATAGGACTGCTACGGCGACAGCGGTCAAGATGACCGTGGGAACATAGACCTTGGCAAACCTCTCAGTCAACCTCTCGAGACCTGCCTTTCTACTCCGCGATTGAATTATGAGTTTCACTATTCTGGCTACCAGCGTCTCCTCAGCGATCTTGGTAACCCTAATCTTCAGAGGACCTGTGTTGTTCAGTGAACCAGCAAAAACGTCGCCACCTTCCCTCCTGAGTGAAGGCTTCGATTCGCCGGTTACGATAGACTGATCCACATATGAGACTCCCTCCAGAACCTTTCCGTCTAGAGGTATCCTCTCGCCTGGCTTGACAAGCATCGCCTCGCCTGGGAGTACATCTGTGATGCGTACCTGACTTTCCTGAGTTCCATCTACCCTTCTCGCTGTATCAGGGATGTACGTGGAGATGGACTCTATGGTTCTCCGTGCCCTATCTTCTATGCGACCTTCAAGATACTCGGAGAGTGCGTAGAAGAAGATGACTACAGAAGCCTCGAAGGGGTAACCGATCAAAACAGCCCCTAAGGCGGCCACAGCCATTAGAAACTCAACAGAGAACTGCCTCTCATACATAAGCTTCCTTAACCCGACACATCCAATGTATCCTCCGCATCCGGAGATCGTGACTAGATGAATCAGGGTTGAGACAGACGCTGGCACATCTAGGAGAGGAATGATAGAAACGTGTTGAGATACCCCGAAGAAACCAGTCAAGAACCATTGATATGATTGTTGCCACTGAGACTGCTGCGGCAAGATAGATCCAGCGGTCGGCCTTAATACTCAGCTCCTCAGCCCCTTTCTCGATCTGCACTTTTCATCACCATTCAAGACCGCTACTTTAGGAGTTTTGCTGAAAAAGCCGAGGTGAGCTTAGTGGAGGTTATTTCACTTCAAAGATGAATTTTGAACTCTATTCCACTGGATTTATAGTACATGTCAGAGGCTGCTAGATACGGTTTATTCTTGGCTTAGCGGGCTTCACACAGCTTCTTCATTAACTCATTAGTATCCTGGGGTGGGGCGACGGCGTTAACCATGTGGATTTCTACTCGCTCGAGCAGTTCCCTGAAGAAGTTTCTCCTGATCGATGTTTTCCTAGCGTCCCTTACCAAGAGATGTGGGTTACAGAAGTCCTGCTGTTCTAGGAAATTAAGTGCCATTACAGGATCCACCTCTATCAGACTTCTGGGGTCCTGAGCGTCTCTTTTGAGCAGTATGAGTTTCCTAATCGTTGCGAACGGGACGACTCTGCCCTTACCTATTATCCACCGCACATCGAGTATGGCTCGGCCCTGAGGATCAAAGTCGGCATTCTCAACCAATCGTTTGTACTCATTCCAGCTCTGCGCCACGTCAGCCGGCGTATAGAAGTTCTTCTCGGAGCCGTAAGCAAGTGCCTCGCTTCCTGAGAGTCTGACGAAGAACCAGTCGTCTGAGAGTATCCTAACCTCGGGTATGCGGAGTAACCCGTACGTATGAGTCGTCTTCCCGGTTCCTGGGGGCGCGATAAGGCAGACACCTCGGCCACCAAGATCCAAACAGGCACCATGAATGCTGTTGATTCCATGCTCATCCTCCAAGATATCGCCTGCAGTGGCCAATGCAACAGACTTAATCCAGCCGTAGTAGTCGACATTGATCAGGAAGGTGGTCTTTGAGAGCGGGTCATAATAGACTGTTAGAGGTTTATCCTTCTCCTCGACAACCACCAATCTTCCATGCGATCTTACGTGAGCTGACATAGGGTAGAAGTTCTCCTCCCATCTTTCCTTGACATATTTTAGATTTGTCAAGAGTTTGATGCAACAACCGTAGATGTCAGCCCTTTCCTCATAGTGAACCTGTTTGGAGTAGAGTGACATCAACTCATCCTTTCTCTCTATATCAATCAATTCCACCTTGTATTTCTGGGACAAAGACAATCACCCAACATGTTCCAGCGTAGAGTTAGGAGGTGATCTCACATATGCGTTACTTAAGACTCCCAGGGATGGCTCCTCAGCCCCAGCTCACAGTCTGAGGCATCGTGAAACATGAAGTGCGCTGAGCGAGTCTGTTCCACAGGTTCCTCACCGTATTGTGAAGCGGTGAACGCTACTTACTTTCACTCCTCTCTCCCGGTATTATAGTACTCATGCAGATTCTTTGAGGGGGGAAAATATGGCGGTTACCACTGTCCTTGAGAGGAATGTCAGAAGGATAGAATGTCTTGCACTCATTGTCACGAAAGACGGCCGTGGCTTCTACTGCCGGAAGTCAGGCGGACCCTGCAACTGCCCGGACGCCTTCCGCCGCCACATAGTTCGGACCTGAAATGCAACCGTATCGCACACGACAAGACTCCAAGCAAAGCCTTACACTCAGCTTTGAACAAGTGACAAAGGCATCGAGAGGGCTGTCGCCAAACGAGCTAGCAAGATTCAGCTCATAGACTAGAATCAACTGACGCCATCATCTCTCGTAGATTTGGAGTTCCATCTTGCCATCTTGGATCTTTACATATGTGTTTTGGATCTTCGCATCTGAGACCCAACTTCCGGTATTTGCCACCCTCTCTTCTATAAATGGTCTGTGGGTGTGACC
>JAWCLX010000017.1:0-11688 GCA_038850385.1 Bathyarchaeia archaeon
GTCATGGAGGAGCCTCTGGGATCCGAGACGATCCTGCACGTCAACGTCGATGAGGAGCTGGTGAAGGCTGTGGTTCCGCCGACCTTCTCAACCATCTATGGCGAGAAGGTATGGCTTGAATTCAACATGGACCGCATGCACATAATCGACAAGAAGACGGAGAAGGTAATAGTATAGCCGGGATGAGTCGACCCTAGAATCTGGATGAGGGGAGATACCTTCGTATAGCTCTCCCCCTTATATTACTCCAAACCCCAGGATTGAATGGGTGAAGCCTCAGAGGACAGGGTGAGGCTGAGGATCACCCGCATATTCTCGATGTGAATATCTGATGCCTGCCAGAAAGAGCACGAGCGGAACCGGTGAAGAACCGAAGAGGCTAGAGTCGATAGAGGATCTTGCCGGGGTTGGGCCTGCCACAGCTGAGAAGCTTAAGGAGCTAGGCTACCATACAGTCGAGTCCCTGGCCACAGCCGCTGTCAAGGAGCTTGTCCCAGCAGGGATAAGTGAGAAGCAGGCAGCCAAGATAATCTCGCAGGCTCGGGAGAGCATCTCGATAGCCTTCATCCCTGCTGATGAGCTTGTGAAGATGAGGCAGAACGTCCTCAGGCTCACAACAGGCAGCAAGACGATCGATGAGCTTCTCGGAGGCGGACTCGAGACCCAGACTATAACCGAGTTCTACGGGCAGTACGGCGTCGGCAAATCGATACTATGCCATCAACTCTGCGTCAACGTCCAGAGGCCTCAGGAACAGGGCGGACTGGATGGCGGCGCACTCTACATAGATACTGAGCAGACCTTCAGGCCGGAGTGGATAGTCAGGATGGCGAACCACCTCGGCATGGACCCGGACGCTGCAGCCCACAACATAATCTACTCCGAGGCATACAACAGCGACCACCAGATCCTCCTCCTCGAGAAGGCAGACCGGATAATAAAGGAGAACAAGGTCCGCCTCATCATAGTAGACTCATTAACCGCCCACTTCAGGAGCGAGTACCTGGGAAGGGAGATGCTTGCCGAGAGGCAGCAGAAGATCAACAAACACATGCACAGGCTCTCGAGACTCGCCAGAGCCTTCAACACAGTCGCGGTTGTGACGAACCAAGTGATGGCGAGGCCTGACGCCTTCTTCTCGATGGCTGTCGAGGCTGCCGGAGGCCACATCGTCGCACACACGTGCCTCCATCCTGATACACTGGTCCAGTTGGCAGATGGATCGATCACGAAGGTCAGCGCAGTCCATAACCCCCTGCCTCTAGTATCGATAGATCTCAGAGGAGGTCTGCAACCGACCACAGGCACATGTACAGGGGCTTGGAAGACTGAACTGCCCGAGATCCTCCGGATCAGAGCTGGTTTCGAGATTAAGGCTTCCCCTAATCACAGGTTCTTCAAGCTGCAGGGGCTTGAGATCGTCGAGGTCCAAGCCAGAGATCTACGTGTCGGAGACTACCTGGCCTACACGCGAAGATTCGAAGTGAAGGGCACACCGCAACGGATCCCCATAGTCACATCCAAGAGATTCTACAGGCTCACCAAGAAAGGGGCAGAGCACCTCAAGTCAACCCTCAGAACACATCGCATATCCCGAGTTCGCCTCAAAGAAGCTACAGGACTCACAGAGAGGACGCTGCGGCGTGTCCTAAACCAAGGCTTCCCGGCTGAGAGGAAGACGTTCGAGACTCTGGCTGAACTGGCGGGTCTTAGGAATCTTCTGCGACAGTGTGTGCCCCACTATTCCCGCAAGCATCGCAAGGTCCGCATCCCCAGAGAACTGAGTCCTGGCTTGGCCCAAGCATTAGGCTACGTGCTCGGTGACGGAAATCTAGGTGAAAGAAGTATCCGCTTGAGAGATCAACGGCTGCCAGTTCTAAAATCATACATGAAGATCTTCACAGAAACCTTTGGCGTGAAGGGCAGCATAAGCCGCATTCGAGGAAGGCACTGCTACCAGTTAGCGATCAATTCCCTGGAGATTACAGATCTCTTCAGGCGCCTCATGAATGACTGGAAGGAGGTCGTGCCGAAGTCGACTCGGGAATGCGTAGCCTCATTCATAAGAGGCTTCGTTGACGCTGAAGGATCAGTGTCGAATCACGTGTCCGTTACGCAGAAGGACCGTTCCATCCTTGAGACCCTTCAACTTTTGCTACTCAGGTTCGGAGTCAAGTCCACTATCTGCCAAGCAGCAGGCTCATGGCTGATGCGCATAGCCGAGGGCTCATCTCTTCGAAACTTCCAGAGGGAGATCGGGTTGACAGCCCCTGACAAAGCACAGAGACTGGTCGAGGCAGTGGCTATGAGGTCGCGGATAGGTGGTGACCTGATTCCTGTGGACCGCCAGATCATATGGGATATAGCCAGGTCGGTTGGCGTTAGGCCATCGAGATTGATCAAGCATAGAAGAGCACACGCCATCACGAGATCATTGCTCGCCAAGTTTATTGAGGTGGTTAAGGGCAGCGCAGGATACAGAGACGTCCGCCAAGACGTCATGGAAAGAATCAGGAGACTTGAGATGTTGGTAAGTTCGCCGCTTGGATGGGAGAGGGTGAGATCTATCGATCGTATAGAGGCTGATGTTCCGGTGTGCGACATCACTGTCTTGCCGCACGCCAACTTTGTGGCGAACGGATTACTGGTACATAACAGTCATACCAGGGTCTTCATAAGAAGGACGGCGAGCGGTCCTGTCAGGATAGCGAGGCTCGTATCAAGCCCTTACCTGCCGGAGGGTGAGAGGCTCTTCAAGATCACGGAGAACGGCATAGAGGATGTTGAGGAGGAGGATGTTGAGAGGAGATGAAGGAGTCGAACCTCCAGTCAGCCTCACCATACCTACGTGCCGTCGCTGAACGGAGACTTAAAGACTGTGAGAAGGAGTTCGAGCAGCTCAGAGGAGCATTAACAAACTCCGAGTGGAATAGAGGCTACCTCAAAGCATTGGAGGGGCTTTTGTTAACCTTGAAGTCTAGTGATGGGAGGTACCTCTACCTGCAGAGATTGAAGATGGATGAGAAGACTGTGAAGAGGCTGAAGGAGGATTTTAGAAAACATTCGACGAGTGAGTTACATGCTGACTATGACCGGGGCTACTTCGCAGCCCTGACAGACTACGCATCAACCCTGGAGGCGTTGAAGCCGTGGCTCAGCCGTGTTGATGATGCACGAGGAGCCGGCGATTCTGGTGGGGATGCTGCAGGCGAGGCTGAGGCCTAGTAAGGCCTCAACGTGTACAGGAAGATCCAGATCGTCGCCCAAGTGAAGATGTAGGTCCCCAGCCCAAGCATAACCGTCTTATGTCCTGTCTGGAGTTCCTTAACGCCGTAGTAGAGTCGCCTCACAACGATGACTGAGAGGAGGTAGATGAAAGCCGCCAGGGATAGGCCGCTTGAACCCTTCAACTGTAAGAGGTAGCAGAGCAGGGCGGCGAGGACGGCCATGCCGAACCTGGACCAGTAGATGAGGGTTGAGGGTGTGAAGTGGGCAGCCTTAGAGGTCTTCCCAGGGGATGAGTGAATGAAGGATGTAATGTCGAGTATGGACATCGCGGCCGTCACCCTTGAACTGGAGGAGAGGATAGTCAGACAACGCATAGATAACATTTACCACATAATCCCTAAGACCTTCATACTCAGACTGCGGCCGAATGACCTGAGACTCCTCATCGAGATTGAGAGAAGGATACACCTCACAAGATTCAACTACCCGACGCCGCCGAGGCCAAGCAACCTATGCATGTCACTCAGGAAGTATCTGAATGGGGGAACAGTGGAGTCGGTGAGGCAGTACGAGTTCGAGAGGATAGTGAACCTAGAGGTCTCGACGAGTAGAGGACGATACCTACTCGTCGCAGAGATCTTCAGACGTGGAAACCTAATCCTAGTCGATCCGGAGAACAAGGTGAGGTTGAGCCTGAGATACGCTAGGATGCGTGACAGGCAAGTGATAAGAGGTGTCCCATACAAGCCGGCACCGCTGACAGGCCTAAACCCCCTCAACATAGAACTGGAGAGGCTCCAGGAGGTGAGGGCTGCAGGAGAAAGGAGAATCCTCGAGGCTCTCGCATCAACCCTCTCCTTCGGGCCCCTCTACTGTAGAGAAGTACTCCTCATCTCAGGACTTGACGGCGAGAAGCCTGCAAAAGACCTCAACCCCACCGAGATCGAGGCGATCGCAGACGCGGTCTCTAAGCTGAGGGAGCACATAATCAAGAGAGACCTCAACCCTGTAGTCGTATACGGTGACGGCGACGCCCCACTGGATGCTCTCCCATTCCCGCTTAAGATCTATGAAGGCAGGACGTTGAGAAGTTTCAGCACCTATAATGAGGCTGCTGATGAGCTGTACTCCACACAGGCTGTTGAGGGAGAGTACCATAGGCTACAGGCAGCCAGAATGGAGGAGGAGGCTCGGCTCCAGAGAATACTCAGAGACCAGACCGAGAGCAAGAGGATGCTTGAGGAGGCCGCACTGAGAAACAGAAGAGTTGGAGAACAGATCTTCCTCAACCTCACCGCGATAATGGAAGTACTCGAGACTGTAAATGCTGGGAGGAGGGCAGGATCTAGCATGCAGGAGATTCAGGAGGCTGCTGAGAGGAAGGCTGCTGAGGTGAGGCCTGGGATGGGAGTCCAAGCTCTCAAGGAAGGGTTGATCCTCACCCTCGCCGGCGAGACTATCCAGATAAGATACGACAAATCCCCGCAGAAGGTGGCTGAGGAACACTACGTCAACGCTAAGAGGGCGACTCAGAAACTCAGAGGACTTGAAGAGTCGATACGTGAGGTTGAGTCGAAGCTAGAGGCGCTCAAGACCGGACCGATGCTCGGGAAGGAGACTGTGAAGGTTCCCACTAGGATGCGGGAGAAACTCTGGTACGAGAAGTTCCACTGGTTCAGGAGCTCCGACGGCTTCCTAGTACTCTCAGGCAGGGACGCCCAGTCGAATGAGCTGCTTCTGAGGAGATACCTCCAGAAACAGGACATAGTCCTCCACGCAGAGATCCATGGTGCACCATTCACGGTAATCAAGACCGAGGGTAAAACCGTCCCAGAGTCGACTCTACTCGAGGCAGCCCAAGCTGCTGCGTCACGGAGTAAAGCCTGGTCTCTTGACCTGACCTCACTCGACGTCTACTGGGTCAAGGCAGAGCAGGTCGGGGCCAAGGCGCCGAGTGGGGAGTATCTCGGGAGAGGCCAGTTCATGGTCACTGGGAAGAGAAACTATATTCGAGGCGTAGAGTTGAGGATGGCGGTTGGAGTCGTTGAGGAGGATGGGCAGGTAAGGATCATCTCAGGCCCACCATCAGCCGTGATGAGTCAGACCGGAAGATACTTAGAGGTGATCCCGGGGAGGACGACCTCAGGTAACCTCGCGAAGAATGCTGTCGAGATCTTGAATGCAGCCTCTGCAGGAGCGAGGCTTACGAAGACCCACCTAGACGAGATCGCGAGAGTCATCCCTGCTGGGAGAGGCGAGATAGTGATCAAGGGCAGGATAACTCCATAAACACTATAAACTGCAGGTCGACCGTATTCACGCTGTGAGGTCTGTCAAGCATGGAGGCGGGTAGAGAGGACGCGATCATCACGGCGAAGGACGTCATGTCGAAGCCTGTAGTCACTGTGAGGGATGATGAGAACGCGGCGAGAGCCGCGCAGCTGATGGAGACCGGTCGGGATCATAACCGAAAGAGACCTGTCGATAAGGGTGGTCGCTAAGAACCTCCAGCCTGACAAGGTTACTGTCTCAGAAATTATGAGCAGACCCCTCGCCACGATCGACGGAGACACTAGCATAAGGGAGGTTGCGAGGAGGATGAGCAGACTCGAGATCAGGAGGCTCGCCGTAGTCAGCAAGAAGGGGGAGCTCGAAGGGATAATCACGAGCAAGGACATCCTCAGGATAACCCCTGCCCTACTCGATGTTCTCTCAGAGAAGTCGAGGCTGCCCCTGCCTGAACAGTTGAGGGAGCCTACGAGGCTTGCTGGTTACTGTGATATGTGCGGCGAGTGGTCTGACGCACTCGCCCAACGTGACGGCCAGTTCTACTGCGACGACTGCCTCTCCGATATGGATGAGCAATCAAGGCCACAATAGTGCAGCGACATGTTGATTCCGCCGACCCGCATCAGCCTTCCAGACTCCGCAAGAGACCGGTATACGAACATGAATGCTCCATACTCATCGAGGTAGGCCGCATGCTGGAGGCTGACTTGAACATACTCGGCGTCAGGCTCCTGGTCGGCGATGAACTGACAGAAGGAGGCATCAGCATAGAAGATGGCAGGATAGTGAAGATCGGCAAGAGACCGAACCTCCCCAGGGCTGGGGAGAGGCTTGACGCGAAGGGGCTTGTAGCCATCCCAGGCCTCATCGACTGCCACGTCCACCTAAGGGACCTCGAGCTCTCATACAAGGAGGACTTCTACACAGGAACATGCGCAGCAGCTGCAGGCGGGTTCACAACCGTACTCGACATGCCGAACAACCAGCCGCCGACGAACTCTGCCGCAAACCTCCGGCTTAGACGTGACATGGCGGCCGGCAAGATAGTTGTGAACGTCGGATTCCACGCCAGCCTAGTTGGTGATGAGGCCGAGCTGAGGAGGATGAGGGCCCTCGGAGCCTACTCCTTCAAACTCTACATGAACAGTCCTGAGGCCGGGGTGGATGTGGAGGTTGAGGCAGGACTCACAGACGCACTCTCAGCCTGCGGCTTGATGAAGGTTCCTGTGACGATCCATGCTGAGGACAGGGGGACGATCCAGGCTAGGCTGGCAGAGTATCAGGGCAGGCCACTAGGAATAGAGGACTACACCTATATCCACGGTCCAGAAGCGGAAGTGAAGGCTGTCAGGAAGGCTCTCAGAGCCGCCGCCGCTGCAGGAGCGAAGATACACCTATGCCATATAACATTGGCCTCCAGCGTCGAGGCTGTCAAGGAGGCGCGGGCCCAAGGCGGAGCGGTCTCATGCGAATTCACCCCACACCACCTCTTCTTGACTAGGAAGGTGATGGAGGAGTACGGCGGCTGGGCGCTCTCAGACCCGCCTCTGAGAGACAACCAGAACGCGAGGACCCTGCTGAGGGAGCTCTCAACAGTACCCTTTGCGATAGTTGCAAGCGACCATGCGCCCCACACCCTCCCAGAGAAATGCTCCCAGGATGCGAGGGAGGTGAAAGCAGGGTTCCCAGGCCTTGAGACCGCGCTCCCGATGATGCTCACCCAAGTCAGCAGAGGAGGGTTAAGACTCTCGAAGCTCGTAGAGGTTATGGCTGAGAGGCCTGCATCGATCTTCAATATCAGGGGGAAGGGCATGCTAAGCCAGGGGTCTGACGCTGACATAGCGTTGCTTGATCTAGACCGGGAGTACAAGATCGACCCGGAACGTTTCCACAGCAAGTCAAGGTACTCGCCTTTCGCCGGTTTGAAGTGTAAGGGAGGGGTCTCAAAGGTCTTCGTCAAGGGGGAGCTCGTCTATGAGGAAGGGGAGGTGACAGCCCCTCCAGGCACAGGCAGTCTACTGGAGGCAGTGTCGGAGTGAGGTTCCTCGCTGACGGGATGCTCGGGAATATCACAAGGTGGCTGAGACTACTAGGTCATGACGTCGAGTATGAACCTGCAAGAGACGACAGGGCACTCCTGAACAGATCCAGGATCGAAGGTAGAGTGCTGATAACTGCGGACATAGAACTCTTCAGGCTGGCGAAGCGTCGAGGGCTTGAGGCTGTTCTGGTGAAGGAGACATCGACAGCAGAGGCCTTGTCGAGACTATCAAAGAAGCTAAAGATCCAGATGGACTTCAACGAGTTGGAGTCCAGATGCCCGACCTGCGGCTCACCGATAAGGCGGGTCGCGAAGTCCTCTGTCAAAGAGAGGGTGCCGGAGGGGACCTACAAGAGATACATGAGATTCTGGACATGCACAAACCCTGCATGCTCGAAGATCTACTGGAGGGGAAGCCACTGGAAGAAGATACAGAAGACGATAGCCGAGGCGAGGAGGCGTGGTGACGCCTGAACGGTTGAATCCCAGCCGGGATGACGCTGTCAGCCTGGAGGAGGGCAGGTTCCTCGTGAGGCTCGCCAGGGAAGCGATCTCAAAGTATCTGCAGGAGGGAAAGGTGATGAAGCCTCCAGCCGAGACCCCTGAAAACCTCATGAAGAGATGCGGGGTCTTCGTGACACTCACAGACCATGACTCAGGCGAACTCAGAGGATGCATAGGCTACCCTGAACCTGTTGAGAGACTGGTGAATGCAACGATCACGTCAGCGATAGAGGCCGCTACAGAGGACCCGAGGTTCCCCAAGGTCACCTTGGACGAGCTGGAGAAACGGTTGATAGTCGAGGTCAGCGTCCTAACCCCGCCTGAGGAGGTTAAGGCCCCGCGGAAAGAGATTCCTAGACACATACGTGTAGGGGAGGACGGGCTCATAGTCGGTAGAGGCCTCCAGCGCGGCCTCCTCCTACCACAGGTAGCTGTCGAGTGGGGATGGGGAGCTGAGGAGTTCCTCACCCACTGCTGCCTGAAAGCCGGGCTGCCGCCGGATGAGTGGCTGCTCGAGGACACCAAGATCCAGAAGTTCCAAGCAGCCATCTTCAAGGAGGTTGAGCCTAAGGGCCGTATTGAAAGGGTGCATCACGAGACGCACAGCCTATGAGGGTCTACGTCTCCCCCTGCGGCCTCGGCCTCGGCCACATCACGAGAACAGTCCCGATAGTTGAAGAACTCAGATCAAGAGGCGTAGAGGTCACATTCTCCACCTACCTGGACGGCCTAGAGTACGCGAGGGCGAGGGGCTACCGCCTCGCCAGGACAGTCCCGATAAGCTTCAAGGTGAAGGCAGACGGGACCGTGGACTTCAAGCAGACAGCCGCAAGGAGCGGCCTGTCCCTAGGTTTGAGGAGGTTTCTCAAGCAGGTAGTGGCCGAGATCAAGAATATGAAAAGATTCAGGCCGGACGTCGTCTTCTCTGACTCAAGGGCCTCCTCGATCATTGCGGCGAGGCTGCTCGGAATCCCGGTTATCCTGATGCTTAACCAGTTCAGGGTCGAGATCGTGCGTAGGCCGAGCGTCGGGAGGCTCAGCCCGATGGACAGGCTCTTCTTCCTCATCGCGAACATCTTCTGGATCTTTGTCAGAACATTGATCGGTGGAGTCTGGGCGCAGAGCAGGCTAATACTCATCCCTGACCTACCACATCCCTACACCATCTCCGTCAGAAACCTCGCGGTTCCCAGAAGGTATATGAGCAAAGTCAGGCTCGTAGGCCCAATCCTGAGCTTCACGCCGGAGGCACTCCCATCGAGGGAAGAGATAGCTGAGGAGCTGAGTCTTCCTGTGAACAGACCGATCGTATACGTAGCGATCAGCGGCCCAAGGGTTGAGAGGAAGCACCTGAGAGACTCCATACTAAGTGTGCTCAGAGCCTCAACCCCAGACCTGACCTTCATCATCTCATGCGGGAGGCCGGGTGGCAGGACTGAGCCGAGTCGGTCAAGCAACATCACCGAGTATGAGTGGATGGACGACGAGACCAAGTCTAAAGTCCTCAAAGCCTCGGACATCGTCGTATGCAGGTCAGGCCACGGGATAATAATGAAGGCGCTCACGTTCGGTAAGCCTCTTCTGCTCATCCCGACTCCGGACCATACAGAACAGTATGGGAACGCTGAGAGAGCTGTTGAGTTGGGGGCAGCCATTATGCTGGAGCAATGGGCGCTGAGAACAGGTCTTCAGAGATCCTTACACACGATACTCTCTTCACCAACGTATAGAGCAAGGGCTGAGGAGATAAGTGAGGTTGCTTTGAGACTCAATCCGGTATCGGATGTCGCGGATCTGGTGATGGGGATCGCTGGTGATGAAGCCGGTGCTGAATAGTCCAGAGACCTGGAATTTCAGGCTCATCCAGCATTTCAGGAGGTGACCTCTAATAGGTGACTCAAGGGCTGCCGGAAATTTTCCGAGGGTCATTCTGCTAGATCTCGACGGCACCCTGGTGGAGTTCTGCATCGACTATCTGGCGGCTAGGCGTGAAGCCCTACGGCTTCTCGAGGACCAGGGATACCTGAACGAACTGAAACTCACACTCAGAGACAGCATATTCCGCATGGACAGGATGGTGAAGTGCCTCATCAAGTCCGGGGGTGAGGGGGCTGAGAGATACGATGAGGTACACTCGCGGTTGATGGCGATCGTCGAGAGGTATGAGTCCGAAGCCGCGGACAGGACAAGGCTCCTCCCACATGTGAGGGAGACGCTTGAGGAGTTGAAGCGGATGGGCCTGAAGCTTGTGCTCTTCACCGCTGACGGGGAAGATACCATGAACACGGTCGTCAACAAGACTGGCATAAGACATCTCTTCGACAGGCTGGTGTCAAGAGGCTCCTCAGTCGAGGTTAAGCCTCACCCAAACCATATCATCCAGGCCACATCAGACTCGGAAGCTCAGCCTGAGGAGATAGTGGTCGTCGGTGACAGTGTAGCCGACATACTCTCTGGCAGACACATAGGCGCGGTGACTGTGGGTGTGACTACTGGTCTGAACAGCAGAAAGGAACTCTTGGATGCAGGCGCAGACTATCTGATAGACTCCATTGTTGAGTTGCCTCCTTTACTGAAGGCGCTAAGGGTTGAGTCGAGCAAGTCAGCATGGCAGCAGGGCTGAGCAAGGCTCCATCGAATCCGGCTCGACCCCTCGACTTGCAGAAGCACCGTTGCGACCGTAGTCTCACTCATAGATCGGCAGTGAGTCGAGGGAGGATTACCGCAGCTGAGTTTTTCTCCGCATACTCCTTCTAGACTCTAGAGTTCGACGCAGGCAGAGGCCACTGCTCGGCTTCCCTCATCCCTAAGGGTGAAGTCAGCGTCGAGGCTGAGGGTTCATGCAAGCCTACTTGCCGGTCTTCTCGTAGATCCTCCGGAGGGTCCAACGGATGGCGTTCTTCAGCTCAAGGAGCCTCCGTCCATCACCAAAGTTGTGGATGATCAAAGTCCTCAAGCTTCCCCCATCTTCATCCATATGGTATGTGAAAGCTTCAGCCTGCCTCTTCTTCTTCTCCTTGCAGAGTTCAGCATCCCTAGCCTTCATCGGTTCAAGAACCTTCGCCACGAGAAAAGCTCTCATAGGAGGGGAGTCGACATCAAACCTCAAAGACTCATTCGGTATGACAGTCAGGGTATTCCCTTTCACAAGCATCTCTCCGAGCCTGACTCCTCCAGCAGCCAGGATCTCTTCCTCCACCGGATAGGCCTCTTGCAAGTCTGGGTGAGGCCGGACTGGTAGGCCGACTCTCTCTGTAGGGAGCGCTACACGTCTGAAACTTTTCTCGGCGAGCATGGTGTCGATCACTTCGAGGAAGGAGTTCAACTCAGCACTCTCCTTGTTAAGCTCTGAAACCCTCTTCTCGAGGTAGCTCTTCATCTCGGCGAGTCTTTTTCTGATGTCCTCTTCACTCAAGCCGCGGCTTCAACCCTCCTCCAGCCCGACAGCGAGGGAAGTGATACAGGAGAGAGTGGGCGGGTCCTCCTCCACGCATCGCGCAGAGACCACGGCGAACTCTGGAACTCTGCCGAGGAAGAGTAGGTCTGCTGAGCCGTTGTTCAGCCTTGTCACTAGGCTCTTCCCCCAGAACATCCCAACAGGCGTCTTCAATCCTAGGCTTGCGTTA
>JAWCLX010000017.1:11740-14144 GCA_038850385.1 Bathyarchaeia archaeon
GGCTCTCCTGCATGTTGAGGTGGATCGGTCTGGCCGGGACTATGATCAACCTCATCGACTCCATGGGCGTCGGTTGTGGTGGTTGTTGAGCCGTCTGGTAGAGTGGTGCAGCGAAGACGGCCAGGATGAGTAAAGCAGCGAGGACTGCTCTCGTCAGCTCCTCGACATCCAACCTCGACACGGTTGACCCTTCTTCTCTACATTACGCGAGTAAATATCTTTTCGCATATCTTCATCAGGACGCCTCCGCCTGCTCGTTGAGGGTATGCTTGGCAGGTAGGATGCCTCAACGCATTCTATCGGTTCCACTCTGCTGACAGCTAGGATGCTGTGAGGCAACTCTAAGCTGCCGCCTGCTGCTAAACATTATATATGGAGTTCAGATCGGTCAGGTATGATGGATGATGAGAGTGGGACGTGGAGTCGCGGTTATGGGTAATGCAGCTATCTGGAGTGTGGCAGTCCTCTTCACTGCGATAGTACTTCAGGGGACCGTGTACTTTCTGCCGGTTGTTGGCTCACTGTGCATCGCAGGCTTGGTGAGCATCCTTCTCGTCTCCAGAATGGAAGGCTCCGGGAAGAGTAGAGAATGGTATGAGGGCGGCTGATGGAAGCCGACGCCTGTATCAGCCCTTTCTCTCCAGCCGCTCCCCAGCCAGGATCGCTGCTCCAAGAGCGCCGACGAGCTGGGGATCCGCCTTACTCGGAGGGTTGACCTCGACGCCAAGCTCCCTAGCTAACGCAGCTCTGAGGCCCTCATTCTTCGCGACTCCGCCTGTCAACATCACAGTAGGCCTCACACCGATCCTCCTCACCATAGCTGCGACCCTCTGAGAGATCGCTGCGTGTAGGCCCGCAACAATGTTCTCTCTGCTCACACCTTCAGCCAGCAGGGATACTATCTCCGTCAGGGCGAAGACTGTGCATGTACTCGAGATAGTTGCTGGCGACGTCGATCTCGCTGAGATCGGCCCTAACTCCTCGAGCTGAACATCGAGGACAAGCCTCGAAGCGAACTCAAGAAATCTCCCAGTCCCAGCCGCACACTTATCGTTGAGTGAGAAGTCTACAACTCTCCCGTCATCACCCAGAGCGATCGCCTTCGAGTCTTGGCCGCCGATATCTACGACCGTTCGAGTTCTAGGATCCAGGTAATGTGCTCCGCGACCGTGGCAGGTTATCTCAGTTACAGTCTCGTCTGCGAATGGGGCCGTCACTCTCCCGTAGCCTGTCGCTACAACATACTTTTCCTCAACAGGAGAGTTCAGCCTCGATAATGCTTCATGGAGCGCCTGCTCACCTGCCTTGGTTGGGTTCGCTCCTGTAGGGACTATGGGGCTGAATATGATCCTGCCGTCCGCGATGATCGCGCACTTCGCGGTTGTGCTCCCTATGTCGACTCCTGCTGCTACCGGTGACATCCCGAGGCTAACCCTTGAATCCTATCGATCCTGAACATCTCTACCGCTCCCATTCATATCCCTAGAAGATGGGGTGTGAGCTGGATGAGTGCGAATACGAACCAGACGTACCAGGCCGCGGTGGCTCCGAGGGCTAGAGGGACGAACCAAGACCTGACCTTCATGTTCGTCCCTCTGAGGTATAGGTCGATGCACTCCTTAGGGCAGACCTCTATACATCTGCCACACTTTATGCAGTCTAGGACAGGTTTGCCTTTCTCCTCGATCGCCTTCGGGGTCATCGCGTACATCGGGCATGCTCTCATACAGTCGTAGCATTTGTCACACTTCTCCTTGTCGATCTTAACCCTGAACGGGCTGAGGCTCTCAACAAGGCCGATCATGGCTCCAACCGGACAGAGTATGCAGAACCACCGCTTCTTCGTCATGAACGGGACTACCATGGCGAAGAGGACTGCCGCAGCTATGAAGAGAACCCCGATCCAGAGGTACTGTATCAGGAAGGTCCAGCAGACGATGCATATTATCGGGACAGCGGCTCCCAGACCGACAAGGAGTAGGGCGAGAGCTATCCCATACTTGATGTCCTTAACCTCCTCCTTGAGGCCTCCGAGAAAGCTGGCCTCACCGTCAGGCGGGGTGAAGTTCATCCTCCACCTCCTCAACGGCCAACGACTCTTACTGCCGCTCATGAAAGCCTCCACAGTACCTCCGAAGAAACACATCCACCCACACCAGCCCCTGCCAAAGACTACTGCAGTAGCCACGAAAGGCACCATCACCATGATGAGCATAACGAGTGAGGAGGGCCACTTGAGGAGGACTCCTGGCTGAGCCTCCTGGCCGTACATCGCAATTCCAAGCGTGATCTCTGGGAGGGCACGTGTACAGGGGATTATCGTTGTGCCGTACATTGGCATACCTTGGAAGTAGTATACTCGGAGATGGTCAGCAACCCACTTCACGAGTGAGCTTGGCCCGAT
>JAWCLX010000017.1:14154-15342 GCA_038850385.1 Bathyarchaeia archaeon
TGAGAAGGTGATCAGGACAGTTCTCCTCACATGCTGCACCTCTCTGGCCCGAAGCGTCCAGAAGGTCGCCGCTCCCATAAAAGCCGCCGCAAGAACTCCGAGGATGAGGTACGGCCTGAAGAAGAGGTAGAAACAGAATCCTCCGACAGCCGCGGCTGCGATGACAGCGTTTCGAGTACTCGTCGCCGGCTCCATTGAGGGTCTTCTATGGTGACGTACAGAATCATATAACTGTTGCCATGCAGGTTGGTGAGTGAGAATTCGAGAGTGAAACCTGCTGATCCAGCTTCATCCCACACTCACCCTCGAAGTGGGCGTGAAGCATTTTTTATGTGGAAACCCAAGGCTTATCTTGTTGGTGGCCAGACGAAGATTCGATGAGTTTTGGACCAACAAAGCGGCTTGATGCGGACTATTGAGAGGCTCGCAAGGCTACGGCTGAGTGAGCTTGCTGTCAGCAGGCTGGAGAGGATAGCCGCAAGGATGGGAGTGGATGAGAAACGGGTCCTCGAACTCTACGTTGCAGCCAAGAACAACGTGAGCAGAGGACGCTTCAACAGGCTCCCCTACTCTGAGAGAATAGTCCTGCTCCCCCAGTGTCTGAGGTCTAAGGACTGCCCTGCCAGGCCGGGTGAGGAAGGCTACCTATGCCTCGACTGCGGTAGATGCAGGCTCGGACAGATCATCCGTATGGCTGAAGCCCTCGGCTACATGAAGGCTATCGTGATTTCCGGCGGGAGTGTGGTGCCGAAGATCTTTGCCAGGCTCAGGCCTAGAGGCTGTCTTGGTGTCGGCTGCCTGAAGGAGCTTGTTATGGGAAGTTTCGTCTGTGAGAAGTTCGGTGTGGCAGGTCAGGGTCTGCCATTACTCAAGGACGGTTGCTTCGAGACCGACCTGGACTGGGGCATGCTCGAGAGGATGATGAACGGACGCGTCGCCGCAGCAGTATCATGATTAGACGATCCCTTCACGCCTCAGCTGCTCGACCTGTTCAGGACCGTATCCCAGCTCATTGAGAACCTCCTCTGTATGTTGGCCGAGCATCGGTGGAGGAGCTGCCGCCTCTGGTCTTGCGTCGCTGAGCTTTACTGGAAAGCTGAGCTGCTTGACTGAGCCGGATCCAGGACATTCCATCTCGAAGAGAAGCCCACGGGCCAAGACGTGAGGGTCTGAGAAGACCTCGTCAAG
>JAWCLX010000018.1:0-14646 GCA_038850385.1 Bathyarchaeia archaeon
CGCCAAGCCTACTTGACCCTCATAATACGCTTGATGCTCGTCCTCCTCATTCTGTACTACTCGTCCGTGCTCTTGCAGAGCAAGATCTCCGGATAGTCACCACCAGTTCTTCTTCACCCCCAGCCGGTATGCGATGGAGTTCGCCAAAAGATGTATTGGTGGGGTGGAGATCACGATTACGAGGACCGTTCCGAGGCTAACATGATGGACCGGATATGAGAGGAGAAGCGCGCCCAAGACGAAGTCAAGTTGATCAAGCAGAGGGAACGGTGCCCCTGGCTGAAATTTCATCCTGCGCTTAATGAATGCGCCCAAGAGGTCGCCTGACAAGGCACCCACCGAGACCAGTCCACCCAGCAGGAGAAGTTCCTGACCGAAGAAGAGGGCCTCAGCTACTGTAGCTGATAGGCCGGAGAGCAGACCGAAAGCCAGCCCACGCAAGGTCTTGTTATCCCCGAGTATCCTCTCACCGTCCATAAACCTTCTTCCAAGGTCTATAGGCGGCCCTCCCTTGAAGAGGGTGGGGAAAGCGTTAGCGACATACGCGGGGATGGCTATGTATATGGCGAAGAGAATATCGCTCTCTGAGAGCATACTCGATCATGAGCTCCAAGTGTTTAATTCATGGAAGTCCACTAACCCGCTCTGAGTCATCTCCAAGTAGCACCGCTTCTGTTCATAAGCTTGGTCTGGGCTCCTCTCCAGCCTCGCCTCCTTTATCTTCTGCTCTGCAGTCGGCTTGAGCCTTAGGATGACCCTAGGCCAGTGGAGCAGCGTTCTACGTGCTACAGGCTCTACCTGCCATCCTATACCTTCAACCTTAGATCTCACCTGTCCTGTAACGAGCACCACGAGGTTATGTTCCGCGGCCAATTCAGCAAGATAGGCTAGCTGCCTGTTCAGTTCGCGATTAAGCCCGAACGACCCTCCGGCTTTGCCCAGGGCTACCCTGTAAAGGGAGGTAACCGTATCCATCACTATCAATCCAACCTTCTTCGTTATGTAGTTCTCAAGACTCTCGACTATACGCGACTGCTCACCGAAGGATTGCGGGAGGAATATGAGTATACCCTTACAGGCATCCTCATCTCTGCCTCCAGCGATCTGGAGGAGCCGCTGATGTGAGAAAGACTGGTCTGAATCTATGTAGAGAGTCTTAAGGCTTTTCATCGAGGCAGAGACCGCACACTGGATACTCAGTGTCGTCTTCCCTGATGAAGCCTCGCCGTAGATCAGGCTGAGCTGACCGGTTGGGAAACCCCCTCCCAGCAAGCGGTCGAGTGAAGGAGTCAGGGTTGAGATCACGCTCATCATAGCCGGCGGCATGTGAGGCCCCATTACCAAATATGAAGTCTGTCGAGAGATCAATCTATATGCTTCGATCTGAGTATCTGTGAGTCCTGGCCAGTGGCTTCTTGCATAGCTGGACGACCAAAACAAATGAACTGGACCTGAACGCGAATGAGGTTTGAGATCCAGTCTGGAAGGACCCTCCTTATCTCAGGCCCAGCCTCTCTCACAATCGAGAAGGGTTCGGCCGAGATCCTCGGCGCCCCACTGGATCCGAGGCAGAGGGTGGTGATAAAGAAGGAGAAGCAGCTCCCAATCGAGACTGTTGAGGATACGGTTCTTGAGGCAAGGCTTGGTGAGAGAGCGAGCTATCTCGAGATCGAAGGGACCACGATTCCCGAGTCGTGGTATGCCGCTGTTGAAGCTTTCAAGAGTCTGGGAAACGGCAGAGCATTCGTCCTCGGATCCGCAGACACAGGCAAAAGCACATTCTGCACATTCCTAACGAACCACATGTTCAAGACCAGGGGAGAAGTCTCAGTAGTAGATGCGGACATAGGCCAGTCTGATCTTGGCCCCCCTGGCACGATTGGGCTAAGTATCGTAAAGAGACCGCTTACCGCTCTTGAGAACGCAGGAGTATATCGTATGGCATTTGTCGGAGAGACAAGCCCAAGCGCTGTCACTGAGCGGGTTATTGCGTCTGTCGTCAAAGTCGCAGACTTGGCCTCTGAAGACACACCTATGGTCATCAACACGGACGGCTGGATCGCCGACGGTGATGCCGTAGCTTTCAAGGTTAGGATGATAAGAAGACTCATGCCAGACTTGATCATAGGCTTGGCCGAGAGGAATGAGTTGGACGCGATACTCGACGCAACCACTGCACCTACGGTTAAGATTCAAGTTCCAAAATACGTTAAGGCAAGAGGCAGGGAGGATCGGAGGAGGCTCCGCGAGCACGGGTATAGAAGATACTTGAGGGGCGCCGTTCACAAAAACTTCTCTCTAGAGAAGATAAAGGTCGATCGTCTCCTGGAAGCGAGATGTGAAGGAAAGGAGCTTCTCGGGTTCCTAGACAGCGATGGTTTGCTCCTCGGGATAGGAATTCTTGAGAGTCTCCTCCGAAGAAGAAAGATTCTAAGAGCCTACACAAACGTCTCTCCGAGGGAGGTGGCTGAGATCGAGTGTGGGAGGATCAGGCTCTCATGTCGTGGTGAAGAACTGGACTGACCTCAGGAACTCATCCCGATACCAAGTCCTGCAGTGAGAGGCTTTCGGATAGAAGATTTGAATTGCTGAACGGCCTACCTATGTCAGGCGTCGCCCCTGGCAACGGCTTATATTACATCAGGCAATGAACTGTAGCCGCAGAAGTGCATTGAAGATCCTTCTTCTAAGAGACCTGGAGATCGAGCCTCTGCTCGAGATGAATGAAGTCCTCGAGGCTGTTGAGCAGGCTTTCCGTGAGAAGGCGATGGGCAGAGTCCAGATGCCTGCGAAAACGTACCTGTACTATGAGAAGTATAATGGAGACCTCCGAGTTATGCCAGCGTACATGGAGTCTATGGATGCATCAGCAGTGAAGGTGGTGAATGTCCACCCTAATAATCGCAGGTTCAACTTGCCAACGGTCATGGCGGTCATAATGCTGATAGACCCAAAGACAGGGGCACCGCAGGCCATAATGGATGGGACGAAGATAACTGCTGTCCGGACAGGCGCTGCTGCAGGGGTTGCGACGAAGTATTTAGCTAGGGCAGACTCGTCCAAGCTGGGGATAGTCGGCGCTGGTGTCCAAGCCTCAGCACAGCTGGAGTTCATGCTCCAGGTTGCAGACATCAGCGAGGTCAGGGTCTACGATGTCGATGATGAATCCAAGAACAGGTTTGTAACTTGGGCGAGCAGGGATCATCCGGATGTGAATTTTATCCCTGCAGCAGGCATCGAAGAGGTGGCGACCAGCTCAGACATCATCTGCACAGTCACGCCGAGCAGGAAGCCGGTCATCATTGACGAATGGGTCGATTATGGGACTCACATCAACGCGATAGGAGCCGATGCTCCTGGCAAGGAGGAGCTGGACCCGGCGATCCTGAAGAGATCGAAGGTCGTGATCGATGACTGGGATCAGGCGTGGCACAGCGGAGAAATCAACGTTCCAGTGAGCAAAGGACTCATAGATAGAAGTGACATTCACGGCGAGCTCGGTGAGATCATTGTTGGAAAGAAGAAGGGGAGAGCATCGCCGAGAGAGGTCACAGTATTCGACTCAACAGGCCTCGCCATACAGGATACTGTGGTTGCCAAACTCGTCTACAAGAAGGCGACGGAGAAGAAGATTGGGACAGAGATCGAGCTTTCAACACTGCCGAGTGGCTGAGTCGGCTACACTTAAATAATCGAGGAACGCTTCAGTTTGGGTTCAACCCAGCCCGTCTGAAGTCACAGGCTTAGAGGTCAGGTTCAACATGAAGAAAAGGAAGCCGACTATAGCTGAGAGGATGGACCGTGCAGGGACTGAGACAGCCTTTCTCGTCTTTGCCATGGCTAAGGAGATTGAGAAGACCGGGGCCAAGGTTATCCATTTCGAGATGGGTGAGCCTGATTTCGACACTCCTGAACACATTAAGGAAGCTGCTCGAAAGGCGCTGGCGTCAGGCTACACACACTACACCGCGGCTCCAGGACTCCTCGAACTGAGACAAGCCATAGCAGAGTATGTCTCCGAAGACTTTGATGTCGATGTCGATCCTGAGAAGGAGGTCATCGTCATGCCTGGAGCAAAACCAGGCCTCTTCACAGGCATCCTAGCCACTGTAAACCCTGGCGACGAGGTGATCATGCCGAATCCCGCCTTCCCAATCTATGAGTCCGTCGTCAATCTAGTGAGGGCTAAACCTGTCCCTATCCCGCTTAGGGAGGAGAACGATTTCCGCCTGAGTCCGGCTGACGTCGCTAAGAAAGTCACTAAGAAGACAAAACTGCTGATACTCAACTCACCACACAACCCCTGCGGCTCCACCTTGATGAAGGAAGAGGTTGAGGAGTTGGCTGAGTTAGCTAAGAGACATAATCTCTGGGTTATGTCTGACGAGATCTACTCCAAGATAATCTATCATGGCCGACACCACAGCATGCTCTCTGTACCTGGGATGAAGGAGAGGACTATACTAGTCCATGGCTTCTCGAAGACATATGCGATGACCGGTTGGCGTCTTGGTTACGCCGTAGGCAACGCGCAAGTTATCGCTAACATGACCAAGCTCCAAGTCAACATTGCATCATGCGCCGCAGCCTTCAGCCAGATGGCGGGGATAGAGGCCTTGAGGGGCCCGCAGGACTCTGTAGGCGAGATGGTCAGGGAGTACCAGAAGAGGAGGGACGCCATCGTTCATGAACTCAACTCGATCAAGGGATTCTCTTGCAAGACCCCTACCGGAGCCTTCTACGCATTCCCTAACATTAGAAATCTAGGAATGAAATCGAGGGATCTTATGGAGTTCCTGCTTAACAAGGCGCATGTAGCATGTGTACACGGAACAGCCTTCGGGAGGTACGGTGAAGGATACTTGAGGTTCTCGTATGCCACGAGCATCGAGAACATAAGGGAGGGCATGGAAAGGGTCAAGGCAGCTGTTGAGGAGCTTTGATCCTGACGTGCACATGGGCTGACTTGCTCTTTCACATTTCCTAACGAGTTTCATCTACCAAGATTCAGATTACTAATCAGCCTGAAGAGTGAGTGACCGAAAACAATCTGCAGCAGTTGGAGGGCTCAAGAGAACGATCAGCTAATCTTCTGAGAGTTCCACGATGAGTTTCCGCGTGGTCTCCTTTGCGTTCTGAGCCAGTTTATCAGATATGTGACCATACTCAACAGCGCGATCCAGTTCGTGTGAATCTACTATCTGCGGTTTCTCTCCAAGTCTCCGAACAACATCAATCTCAAGATCTACATACCTAATCTTGTCAGGGTAGAACTCTATCGGCGTATTGACGTTGTAGAACTCCCCTTTCAACTCCCCATCAGAAGAGAAGTATGAGTGCTTTAACATAGGTGAACCCTCCTCAGCCAAGGTCACCGCGTAGTCTGTTCCAGTCTTGTCAACGTCCAGTCCATCGTACTTCCCGTCACCCATGATTCTCCTTTGAAGCGTTAAGGTTCTGCCCTCAAACCGCAGGATCTTTGCCTCGCTCAACCTTACAATCGAGCCGTTTGGCTTGACATGATGGATCTGGAGGCTCCCCCCGACTCTCAACTTCTCATAAACCAGATTCTTCTGGGCGAGGGTTGACAGACAATCCCTCCTTTCCGGGTCTGACCTCAGCATGGCCTCATAAACATCCACGGCTTCAGGATCAACAGTCTTTAGTAGATGATGGTTCTTGATGGTGGGGGCGACTTGGCTTCTCAGATCATCTAGGTAGGCCTTGCAGCCGTAGGGAAACTCCACATCGAAGAGGAGGTATCCTGCCTGAAGATGGAATCTGCCTTTCCTCTGCCCCTGAATGCGCTCCGGAATGTAAATCTCTCTCACGACTATGTCCGGCAGACATTCAAGAAGAGACAGGACCACACACTCAGCCATTTCAGCTTCACCTTCGACCCTGACTCCCTGTTTATCAGGCCTATCGACTATGGTAACATCCCTTTCATGGGTTCTCTTCAGCTCGAACCTTTCAGTTATGGCTGCGGAAGGTCGAGAGATCAGAAACCCCGTATTAGATAGGAATCTAGTGAGCGCCGTAGCGTATATGCCACGTATCATTACTCTGGGTTTGCCCATGTCTTTCTAGGCCTACAGGAATCCGTTCGTGCTCAGGTCTTGCAGGACCCGTCAGTCGAGTTGTCGCCGCCCCCAACTGAATCTACTGATCATAGATATATGCTAAATGCTGAAAAGATGCGCGTAACCGACGAGGACCAGCCGACTCATCAGAAGATTCTTTCGACGTGATCTCTCCGGAATCCAGATATGATCTGGAAAGGTTCTAGTAATCCCTTGATGTAGCTGCGCACATTCAAGCACCAAGTGACAGATTCATAAAGCCGCATCCTGAGTTAAGGCATGTCCCTGAAGGTTTGACAGGAATGATCGATAGAAGACTTGCAGCTGCCATAGTCCTGTTTGCATCAACCATAGTCACATCTGGCAGCTTCCTCTATCTGGAGAGACAGCAGACTACACCGCCGATGGGAGGGTATGTGAACCCTCAGCTACTAGTCGATGGGGAATGGATCCTTGCACACGTGAACGAATCAAGCGTCAGGATAATAGACGTGAGAAGTCAGGCCGAGTATGATCGAGGTCACATCCAGAACGCAGTCAGGCTCGAGATCAAGAGATTGACTATGGACATCAATGGTGTACAGAAAGTAGCCACACAAGAGATTGTTGAGTCGGTACTTGGAGAACTAGGCTTGGATCCTGAGGATACTGCTGTCATCTATGATGAACACTACAGTCTCGACGCCGCCCTAGTATTCTGGACGCTTGAATACTACGGACACAAGGATGTTCGGATTCTGAACGGGGACTGGAGCCAGTGGCTGGTCCACGGCTACCCCAGAAGCCTGGAGAAGCCGGCAATCAAGAGAACCGTCTACAATGCAACTATCAATCCTGAAGTCTTGGCTACTGTTGACTACATCGTTGAGAACCTGAACAGCTCAAGGATCATTCTTCTCGATGTTAGAACTCCGGCTGAGTTCTACGGGATAGATGTCAGGGCGAAGCGTGGTGGGCATATCCCTGGATCTGTGAACGTGGAATGGAGAAGGGCTCTTGAACGTCCTGGAACCTTCAAGCTGGGGCCTGACCTAATCAGGCTGTATCGACAAGTCGGGATAACCGGTGACAGAGAGATCATAACAATGTGCCAGACAGGCCAGAGGGCAGCCCATTCCTACTTTGTGATGCGACTGCTCGGCTACAAAACAAGAATGTATGACGGCTCATGGGAGGAGTGGGGCAACACTAAGGATCTTCCCATCGAATAATCAACCTCGTTTGCAACACGGTTCATATCATGACAAGGCTAATTACCAAAAGCAGCCTCTCTCTAGTAGGAGTTGATCTTGATTGAGCGAAACCAGGATCAGCCGTCGCAAGTACCTGCAATACGGTGGAGCCGCGGTGGCGGCGGGAGCAGTTGGAGCTGCTGGTTACGGACTATCGAAATACTACGGATCCCCTGCATCTCGGAGTACCACTCCTACTGCACCAACGTCAACGACAAGTGGCAAGAGACTCAAGGTTAGAATCGGCGGGAGCAAGCCATTCACAGGGCCTGACGCTATTGTCGGACAGAGTGAAGGGAACGGCAACAGGCTCTGGGCTAGACATGTCAATGAGGCCGGCGGCATAAAGGCTGGGGATGGTAACACCTACGAGGTTGAACTTATCCTCTACAACGATGAGCAGAAGCCTGAGAATGTTGGAAGGATCTATGAGAAGCTGATAAACGATGACAAGGTTGACTTCCTATTCGGACCGGCCTATGGCCCCTTAGGAATGGCGACAGTTCCAATCGTCGAGAAATACAGGAAGTTCGAGGTCTACGGCACCTCCACCTTCAACCCTAAAGACTTCAGGGGCTGGAAGTACATAGTCCACGTAATCACCAACGGCACGGAATACGTAGCCTCGATCCTCGACATGATTTGGGAAAGAATACTGCCCATCGATCCCGCGGCTAAGAACATCGCGATCACACATGGTGACGATGCGTTTCGAGGAACAGCCGGCAGCTACGGGTATGAGTATGCGAAGCAGAAAGGATTCAATGTAGTATTCTATGAGTCATACAGCAGCCAAGTCACAGACCTCACACCGCTCCTGACCAAGGTGAAAGCAGCCGACCCAACGATATACATCAACGTCGGCGTCTTCACAGACACGATGTTGCTAGTCAAGCAGATGAGAGAGATAGACTTCATGCCTAAGCTATGCATGGCTGGAGGCGCGGCTATACTCAACAAGTTCTACGAGACCCTTGGAAAGTATGCTGACGGCTTCATCAGCTACAGTCAATGGGAGAAGGGGGTCATCTACAAGCAAGACTATGGGCCGACCCATGACGAATTCGTAGAAGCATACGAGAGAGAGTATGGAGAGGCCCCAGACTATCAGTCAGCCACAGGATACCTGCAAGGCCTAGTCCTTCAAAAGTGCATGGAGCTAAGTAGAGACCCACTTAACTCCGAAGATGTCAGGAGGATCGCTGGCGAACTTGAGTTCACAACATTCTTTGGAAAGTATAAGGTCGACGCTGAAACCGGGTGGCAGACAGGCCACCAGATGTGTGTTATCCAATGGCAAGGAGATCAGAAGGCTGTCATCTGGCCTCTGGGAGAACGGACTAAGCCAGTCATCTACCCTGTGAAGAAATGGTCTGAGAGATAGATCAATCTCGGCTGTGGACATGACATGGGGGATGACTTCCAGATAGCTTCTCCAGCGGGGTGCCCGTCCTAGAACACTCCTGGGCACAGCCACACCGATTCTGTGGCCGCAAACAAATTCTGACTACTGTGACAAGCACAGATGAGACAGGTGGCCAAGGCCACAAGCGGCACGTCTGTCTCATTTGCGGAGGCGTGACCGGTGATCCTATCTCCAAGCAGCCATTTAAGAGACATAAAAGGATATTACCGAAACGTGACAAGCGATGAAGCTTGCGGATTTGATTCAGGGTCTGCCTGCAACATGCCTACTCTATCAAGACGATTCATACCTTAGAGAAACTTCCTGCACTGTACTGAGGGTTGAACGTAGAGCCTACTACGTCATTACCGACCAGTCAATCTTTCATCCCAAGTCAGGTGGCCAACCCTCAGACATAGGCAGGATCACCGGCGATCGCTTTACCCTCGAAGTGAAGAAGGCGATGTTCTCTGAGGGGGTTGTCGTTCATTGGGGAAAGATCGTCGAGGGTGAGGTTCATACAGGCCCTGCCCACCTCAGCATAGACTGGGGACCTCGATACAGGTACATGCGAAGACACACTGCAGCCCATCTTTTCGATAGTTGTCTGGCGGCAGTGATGGGGAGAAGGCTTGAGAGCACTGACTCATGGGTTGGCGATGACAGCTATGTTGGCTATCGAGGAGTTTCTCCAGACATCGAGCAGCTCAGAACCGCTGAGAAGATGGGGAATGAACTCATAGAAAAGGGGGCAGACGTAACGGCTAGAGTCGTTGAGAGAAACGAGATCGTATCCCTCTTGACAGAGTTCCCAAGCCTTGACCGCCTACCTACGGATAAGGGTCTGAGAATAGTGACTATAGAGGGATTTCAGGGGATACCTTGCGGTGGGACTCATGTCAGAAACATCAGAGAGATAGGCCGATTCCAGCTCAAACCTATTAGCCTAAGTGATGGGGGATTCAGAGTAAACTTTGACACAGTCCCCTAGAGGCATGTATCCGGCCGGTTGGCAAGGTATGAGGGATGTTGCAGATCCCACTTGTTACCTGAAAGCTTTAGCGTTCAACTAGTAGTTTTCGCAGAACAGCTCGAAGTATGATTGGGCGTGATCACAGACTGGACACTTCGGCGGGGCCTCTCTGGATTCCAGAACATGGCCGCAGTTTCTGCATTTCCACTTCACAACTACAGGTTTCCTGAATACTTGACCTGAAGTGACATTTTCCAGAAGCTTCAAGTATCTTCTTTCGTGGTGTTCCTCAACTGATGCGACACGGCGGAACAGATCCGCCACATCCTTGAAGCCCTCCCTCTCGGCAACCTTTGCAAAGTCTGGGTATAGCTTTCCCCATTCCAGCCTCTCACCTGCAGCGGCTTCTTTCAGATTTTGAGCTGTTGTTCCTATGATTCCTGCCGGATATCTTGCCGTGATCTCGACATCTCCTCCCTCTAGACGCTTGAAGAAGAGTTGAGCGTGTTCCTTCTCGTTATCAGCAGTCTCAGCAAAGATGGCGGATATCTGCTCGTAACCTTCCTTCTTGGCTACACTTGCAAAGAACGTGTACCTCGTCCTCGCCTGCGACTCACCTGCAAATGCAGCGAGCAGGTTCTTCTCTGTCTGGCTTCCCTTCAGTTCCATGCTGGACATCACCGTCCCTTTCTGCCGTAGTTTATCGTCCGCTCATATTAGAGTTGCCGTTCAAGTTTGAAACTCACTACTCTGCAAAGGTCAAGGGCTTAGTCTTGTTTCGACTTGAACAAACCATGGAGATCTAACCGGCGTACCCCAATCCCAAAGAAACATGGAACATGAAGGCAAAAACTGTAAAGGCAAGCCGCCATTGTCTCTGAGGCCACTCATTAAACCTAGATGGTCTAAGTGCAATATTTCATTAACAAGTTCGAAGATTATTTAGTCGCACAGAATTGATTAGGATACTTGGCATTGTCGGAAGTCCAAGAGCAGGCGGCAACACGGAATGCCTTGTCGCCGAAGCCTTGAAGGCCTCGGCAGAGGCAGGTGCCCAGACCGAGATTGTGAGAATATCGGATAAGGACATAAAGCCATGTGATGCCTGCATGTCATGCAGGAAGACAGGCGAATGCAAAATAAAGGATGATCTAGAACCGATCTTCAACAAGATGATTGAGGCTGACGGTCTAATCTTAGCCTCCCCTGTCTACTTCGGCTCTGCAACCCCACAGATCAAAGCGTTAATTGACAGAGCCGGATATCTGTCGGTAGCCCGGAATAGGGTCTTTGAGAATAAGGTCGGTACACCAATGGTCGTTGCGAGGAGAGCCGGTCACAACTTCACCTTTGCTCAGTTACTATTCTTCTTCCTACATCAGGGCATGATCGTGCCCGGTTCAACCTACTGGAGTATCGCTTTTGGCAGGGAGAAAGGCGAAGTCAGGGAGGACGAGGAAGGCTTATTGACGGCTAGGAACCTTGGAAAGAAGATGGTCTGGCTGATCACGAGGATCAAAAGTCCGAGCTAGGCAGTTTATCACTCTATGAGGCGCATCTGGTCCCATTCAATATGATAGGCATCATGTAGAGAAACTCTTGAGGCTCCTGAATTCTACCGCATGGAACACAGACTCGAAACAAGATCGACAGATCTCATTTCGAGCAATCGTCGCTTCACGGTTTCAAGTGCAGAGATTCTTGATTCCTAGGTTAGTTCCTTTCTCATCTGCCTGCTCTCAGGCTTACTGTACCTTCCTCAATTGTTCGAGTGCAACCTGACTAGTTTTGAGACTGCCGTGCCTACGGCTTCCGTGTCGGCTTTTCCTCCGAGCTCGATTGGGAGTTCTTCATGACTTGACTTGGTGAGGTAGTCCCTCACACTGTTCTCTATGGCTTCGGCCGCATCGAGCAACCTCTTATCCTCATGATAGGTGCCAAGGAAATCCAGCATCAGCCCAGCTGATGATATCTGCCCCAACGGGTTCGCTTTCTTCGTTCCAGCTATATCGTATGCACAACCATGAGTAGGTTCAAAGTATCCTATTCTCTTCTCAATATTGAAGTTTGTCGCCGCAGTCATACCCAATCCTCCCGCCACCTGTCCAGCGAGATCACTTAGAAGATCAGCGATCAGGTTTTCAGCCAGCACAACATCGAACTTCTGCGGCTCCTTCACCATAAGTGCACAGACAGCGTCTGCATATAGATCCCTGCATCCTATCTCAGGGTAGTCTTTGCTCACTCTCCTGAATATGTCCCTGAACATACCGTGTGTCTTCCGGAAGATATTGGCTTTGTGAGCCAAGACAACCTCTCCTCCGCCTCCTCTCTTCAACCGTTTTCTGGCAAGCTCGAATGAGAAGCGTGAGACTCTCTCGCAGGCCTTCGCCGTGTATACTCCGGTCGCCGTCCAGACTCCTGGGATAACCTCGCTCTCAATTGAGCGATAGAGCCCCTCAGTGTTCTCTCTGATGACGACGAGGTCTATGTCCGGTCGCAGTGCTGGAGGAGTTATTGAGGGATAGGATCTGGCGGGGCGGACATTAGCGTATAAGTCAAGATTGAATCGCAGCATCTCAACCAAGTCTCTTGTAGTCTCACCGACTGGCCCCTTCAAGCCTGCATCACACCTAAGAAATGTCTCAAGAGACCTCTTCGGAACCGGCTCCCCTGTCTTCTTCTTGACCAAGTCACCCATCGGTGCATCGAAGTATTCCAGTCTGAAGTCGAACCTCTCTTGAGCTGATCTCAACACTTTTTTCGCTTCCCTCATTATGTCGGGGCCGATTCCGTCTCCATCTATGACGGCTATCATGTACGACCTCTTCAACATCATCAACTCAGATCGCGGTGCGAAAAAGAATGTGTTAGCAATATATATATGCCGTGTCCTCTCCGGAGTGATGTATCCTAATCCTGGCTGAGCACTGTGCGTCCAGCATTGCGAAGGACGCGACGGCTGCGCACGACCGACCAGTAATGCAGAATATTCTGCAGATGAAGCGGATTTCCTGAGGTATTAGCTTTAGGTTGGCCGTGAATATCCTTGTGGTAAAGCAAGTACTAAGGTGCGCACATCCAAGAGATGATTCCTCGATACCCATATCATGCAGCTGCTTCCTTGATGGGGCACGTAGAGAGCTGACGATTCAATAAGGGATCCCACACATATTCGCACTTCGACCGATAGACTTATCGTCTCACATCCAAACTCTCTAGTAGTGAGACAGTTGTCCTCAGAACCAGAGAGCTTCACCACCATTCTGGAGAGATCTGATGGTTACAGATTCAATGTGAGATTCGACTCCCCAGACCTTCCGGAGATGGTTCTGGATGAGCCGAAGCCTGTAGGGGAAGGTTCAGGGCCCAATGCTTCACGCCTGCTGTCAGCGGCCATCGGCCACTGTCTCAGTGCGAGCCTGCTGTTCTGCCTTGCCAAGGCTAGGCTGAGCGTAGAAAGGATCGAAACGACCGTTGAGACTTCACTCCGAAGAAATGAGAAGGGGCGTCTCAGGATCGGTTCGCTGAGGGTAAATCTCCATTTGTCCATTCGAGAGGAGGACGTCGAAAGGTCGAAGCGATGCTTCGAGCTATTCGAAGATTTCTGCGTCGTTACTCAAAGCGTAAAGCAAGGAATCCCGGTGAGCGTGCACGTCACTGTAGAAGACAAGCAAAGACCTTAGCCTCATGAATCACCCAACACAAACGGGAATTCTCTAGACCCTGTGTACGTGATTCTGATATCTGCGCCATGGATATATCGATCTTGCGGTTCGGTTCAGGCATGTGTTATCAAGACCATAGAGACCCACACACCAATTTCTCATGTCACGAATGTGGATTGCCCGAAAGCATCACCTTACCTATCTCTTCCAGTTCAGCCCTAGGCAGACGATATCCTCAATGAGATGTTAGTATACATACCCTCAGAATGTGAGATAGCCCTGAGTGATGACTTAATGTCCCTGACCAGGAAGAAAGCGGTTCTGGGAGCAGGCATAGTCGCGTTCTCGATCATCCTCATTGTGTTGCTGTTAAGTTTTCCCTCGCCGCCCCATAAACATATGACCCAAGACGAGAATGAAGTCAACCAAGTGGTCATGGCCTACTATGAAACTCTACGTGACGTCGGTAGACCGGATCAAATTGATCGCATCGCTCAATTCTTCGCTGATGATGCAGTTCTCAGCACTCCAGAAGGAACTCTCTACGTCGGCAAGGAAATGATAAGGAGATTCTATGAGGATCGACTGCGAGACGTAACGAGATACGATGTGAAAGCTGATCTTTCAGAGATAGAAGCCCAGAACCATACCGCAACAGCGGTCTATGACACCAAGTCAATAGCGTTCATACGTGGCTGGACCACTACCACAATAGATCCGCCTCTTCGAGTATTTCGTGAAAAGTTCCTCTTGGTCAGAAGAGGAAATGCTTGGCAGATCGCTGGGCTAGTTATGCTTCGTTGACGGCTCAGCGTGACACTCACAACCTTTCAGCTTTTGCAGAGGCTGGAAAGAATGCGTTCTAGTCACCATTGATACGCTTAAGAGTGAAAGACTTGCGCAACTTCCTCTAGCATCTCTCGAAGGAACATCGAAACTAGTAGCGAATACAGAAAGTGACTATCAAGATGTGGAGATCTCCTATTCCTCTGCAGAGTATCTGGCGTGAGGCCGAGTCCTTCACCACATTCGTCTCGACCCGTATGTTCCTGAACAAAATCTGAGTAGAATAGGGAGGATCAACGAGAGAGCTAGAATCCCGCTTATTGATAAGTTGCGGAACTCAGGTATTTCTTCCCCCCAAACAAAAGATAGAACCTGACTTTGGTATTCGCCACTATCAGATTCTACTATCCAGACCTTCCAAGTATAGTTGCCGCTAGGCTGAGACTGATCAGGATAGAATGGGCCAAACATGAATCTTCCGAATCCTATCTCCCTCCTC
>JAWCLX010000018.1:14656-15070 GCA_038850385.1 Bathyarchaeia archaeon
CCATCTGCCAGAGGACTGGTTTGATTCGTGATACTCATATAGCCAGATGAAATTGTCCAATGAACCTATTGGAGTATCAACATACAAGTAAACTGGCTCATTCAGGTTGAAGCGATTCTTCGGCGCTCCGGCTTCAGCATTTCCACTATGGTATGCTTGAGCGCTCGTCCAGACGACCAGTGTGTTGGCGGAGCTCCAACCAGCCATGATGTATTGAGACTGGCCGCCAGTAGCTCCTGTGTTTGGGGGGTTCCATTCAACATTCAAGGGCGGAGGCGTTGGCGGTTCACCTTGAACAAATGAGATCATGAGAGTCGCTATGAGGAACTCTGCCAGCGTGAATGTGCGTAGAAACTTGGAGTCCAAAGGTTTCACGGAGTTGAGTTCCGCCAATCTCATATTTAATGTCTCTCA
>JAWCLX010000019.1:0-4126 GCA_038850385.1 Bathyarchaeia archaeon
GGAGGTTCCTTGGTAGTCATCGTAGAAGACAGGAATCGCCAGCTTCTTCGTAAGACACTCAAACACTCGGAGGGACTTCGGTGCATCTATATCTTCTAGGTTTATCCCTCCGAACGACGGCGAGATCCATTCTACAGCCTGAACTATCTCATCCGGATCTTGGGTTGAGAGGCATATAGGGTAGGCGTCAACATCACCCAAGTACTTGAAGAGGAGAGCTTTGCCCTCCATCACAGGGAGCCCTGCTCTGCCTATGTTGCCTAGCCCAAGTACCCTTGAGCCATCAGTCACGATAGCGACGGAGTTGCCTACATTTGTGTACTCGAAGATCTCTTCTGGGTCTCGAGCTATCTCTTTGCAAGGTTGAGCGACTCCTGGTGTGTACCACACGGCGAAGTCCTCAAAGGATCTTATGGGAACCTTCAGAGTCACCCCCAGCTTCCCCTTATAGAACCTGTGCCACTCACTGGATATCACTCCGTAGTATTCGGACATCTCTAACTCATCAGCATCCAGTACGTATCTGCTACTTGTCACACCAGTCACTTAAACCCTAGCGCAGTCAGGCTGTCCCAGCCAACTGATCAGTGGGGAACCACTCAGATTTCTCCCCTAGAAGATCTGCTCGGAAACGCATAGATCACTACAACAGCCTGAATTCTCTTTCCTTTAACTGTTTAAGAGCCGCCTTCATCAAAGCACTTTGGGCTGCAGAGAAGAACGGAGCGGTGTTAACAGGAGATGCCACCCGCAAATCGGAGGCTTTTGGAGATTAGTCAGTCAGTGGTTGATAGCGTTCTAAGCTACGCAAAAATAAATCACCCGAAGGAGGGCATACTATTACTCCGAGGCAAGGCCAGTAAGGACAGGATACTCATAGACGGCATAGTCATCCCACCGTCTGCCACGCATGGACACGGCTTCTCAAGTTTTCCTCTCGGAATGCTGCCGAGCGCTCTATCAATAGTAGGGGTTGCCCATTCACATCCTAGTGGAGTTCTGCAACCCTCAGCAGAAGATCTCAATCATTTCTATGGGCGCATAATGATCATTACGGCATACCCATATGATTCTGAAAAGGATCTTGCTGTATTCGACGGTAGAGGTCACCGTATGCCATTCAGCATCTCCTAGACGAAAGACTTTCAAGCGTTGGGGATACTGCTTGATGAATTTCCCCCATCGCATAATTTAAATGTCGATAGTGAAACAGGGAAGACGAGAGCGTAATGAAGGGCGCAATCGTATTCCTGACGGTCTTCATGATACTCTTGGCTGCCACGCTAAGCTACAGCAATATACCACCTGGAAAAGAGATCTATAGACTGCTTGAGATCCCTGAGACCGACCATCCTGTGCTGGGCATACCCGCAACGATCTTGGTCTACGCCGTCTTCAATGCGGTGGTCTACGGCATAGTTGCGTGGCTGATCTTTACAATCGCAGAAAGGTCGCACCGTGGAAGGAGCGGGAGGCTGGACAGTATCGCTCAGACTCCTAGAGCTGTTGTGACGAAGAAGTTCTGCATCAATTGTGGAGCTGAGATTGTAGAAACTGCGAAGTATTGCAGGAAGTGTGGCACGTCACAGGACATTCAAATGTCCTAGGAGTCCTCTGTATGCGGACATAAATCGTATCTTCCTATTTCTAATCATCATAAGAACACTCTGTGCCGCAGCCTCTGACGAACCGGGCTGAAAAACCTAGGGAACTGCAACTCTCCCAACCGGACTTCCTTCCACAATCCCACAAAACAAACAAAACCCAAGAACGATATGCCTGTCTGGCAGTGTCAGTTAAGTACCCGTTGCAGCAGCATGTGCCTCTCCTTCTTCCAGGCCAAGCCGGACCACACCTTCAGAGCGAGCCTCGCGCAGCCAGACTATGTAGAGTCAGTGAGAGAAGTTTGATCCTTCGCTCTCTTCCTCCCACATGTTCACGCTAGATATGAATTCTTCTAAGCTCAGGAGCGTATTTTACATAGAAGAGTTCAGAATCATCTCTGTCCAATGTAGATCGACGACGAAGGCTGGCTTGAAACCCAGATTTGTCAGCGAGAACTGTGCTTCAGTATCGCTTGTCAAGCAGAAGATTGCAGCAACATCCAAGCAGACTTCTCCAAACTTAGGAGCAAGCTCTAACAGCGAGCACAGCTACAAATTGAAATCATAGAAGACAATAACTAGCCTAATCATGTAAAGGTGGGGAGTGTATGGTTTCCGTAAAGATCATGCCATGTCTGGACATGAAGGAGGGGCGGGTTGTCAAAGGAGTGCATTTCGTCGATATCCGTGATGCTGGAGATCCTGTGGAGAACGCTATGTTCTATGAGCGTGAGGGTGCTGATGAGCTTGCGATGCTAGACATCTCAGCCACTGTTGAGGGCAGAAAGACTCGCTTGGATTGGGTCAAGAATGTTCAGGAAGTTATCTCGATCCCGCTGACGGTTGGGGGAGGTATCTCCAGCATTGAGGACATGGAGGAACTCTTCAAGCTCGGTGTTAGCAAGGTATCGGTCAACACGGCGGCTGTCGAGAGGCCTGAACTAATCAGAGAGGCTGCAAGAAGATTTGGAAGCGAGCGGATAGTTGCAGCTATCGATGGAAGACGGAACGCGGAGATGCCTTCAGGGTTCGAGGTTGTCATCAGGGGCGGCAGAGAGGGGACAGGTATAGATGCGGTCGAATGGGCGAAGAAATGTGAAGAGCTAGGTGCCGGAGAGATCCTGCCAACCAGCATGGATGGAGACGGTACATTGGCAGGCTACGACATCCCCTTCACTAGAGCCATCGCTGACGCGGTCAAGATACCGGTGATTGCATCGGGAGGTGCTGGCACACTGGAGCACCTCTATGAAGCCGTCGTCGAAGGGAAAGCCTCAACCCTTCTAGCCGCTTCAATATTCCACTTCAGAAAGTACTCCATCAAGCAGGCTAAGGAGTACCTGAGGAGTAGAGGCATCGAGGTGAATGGTTGATTGGATGCACGTAGCCTACATGAAGAGAAAGATTGAAGGTCGCTTCAGTATCCTAGGTCTTTTGCCTAGGCAGGGAAAAACTATCCAGGCGTCAGTACTTCAGACGGTACTTCTCGATTAATGCGAGTAGAGCCTCAGCGTTTCCTCTGGCATCGTTGACCGGGTTATGGTCATGAGGCGTATTCCTCAAATGTTTGAATGAGCCGAATAGATCGCGCGTCAACCCTTTATAAAGCGAATTCAGATTCTGTGATGAGTGGCCGAACGGGTTTCGACCTAGGAACATGTGGAAGTACCAGCAGACAAACATCCAGTCGAAACCATTATTGTCCGAGATGAATATCGGCCTCTTCGGATCTACTGAGATGACCCATTTCTCAAAGTCACTCATCACACGGGCAGGTTCATCAAAATGGAGCGTCTGCTCACGCGTGTAACCAGTTATCGCCAGCGCTTCAGGCATATACTCGTCTGAGATCGGGCGAAGCTTAGCATGAAAAACTCGATTCAGCCCAGGCTCGACCGCCACAGCGCCTAGCTCGATCATTGAGTACCTGCCAGGGATGGGACCATCAGCCTCGACGTCAACCATGATATACATGATTCTGTTCTAGGCGGCCTGTGCCGCCTCCTCCAGAGGCTATGTCACCTAAGGTGAGTTATCATCTTATCGGCAGAGTACTAAGAAGCCTCTCAGGAATCTCCAGAGAATAGACTTGAAGTCGGTGTCGGATGCGTGGAGTTAGACTTTTCAAAATATAGATCGAACGATCCTGTATGAAGGGATCAATTTCATGGAGTGTGAGGTCAAGGTCGGCTGCTGCGGCTTCGCAGGTAGCATGTCAAGCTACTTCGAGAAGCTGAATGTCGTGGAGATTCAGCAGACCTTCTACAGGTTGCCCCGTTTCTCCACTGTGGAGAGATGGAGGAAGAAGGCTCCTGGAGGCTTCGAGTTCACCGTCAAGGCTTTTCAGGCCATAACCCACCCTACGTCGAGTCCTACATGGAGGAAAGCCTCTATGAGGATCCATCCGAAGCTGACTAGAAGATACGGCCTGTTGAGACCGACAGCTGAGAATCTTGAGGCATGGGAGAAGACAAGGGAGATCATGGAAGCTCTCAAGAGCAGAGTCTGCCTAGTTCAATGTC
>JAWCLX010000019.1:4136-9349 GCA_038850385.1 Bathyarchaeia archaeon
CATCGTTTCAGTTAACCGATAGGAATCTGACTAATCTCAGGCGATTCTTCATTAAGGCATCCAGAGACGGTATTCACGTAGCATGGGAGCCGAGACATAGAAGTTGGCATGATGCTGAGAATACGGTCAGAGAACTTTGCAGTTCATTGAACCTCATCCATGTGACAGACATATTCAAAAGGGAGCCCCTCTCAGAGAATCCCATCAACTACATAAGGCTCCACGGTCTAGGCAGAGAGATCAACTACAAATACAACTACACTGACTCAGACCTACGGTCACTCCTGCACAAGACAGAGGATTTGAGTAGGCGAAGCAAGCTGCTCTATGTCTTCTTCAATAATGTGAGTATGAGGGAAGATGCGGTGAGGTTTCAGGACATGCTCAAGAAGACAGGCTGAAAGATGAGTAACCGGCAAACCTGAAAGGACCTACTTCACTTTCTCCAATCTTATCTGAACAGCTCTGCTCTCAAGCTTCCTAATTGTGTCGGAGGCGATCCAGCGGGCAGACTTGGAGTCGATTCGCTGAAGCTTCTGCGCAACCTTTATCGCGGCCCTGTTCAGGTTGCGGTTTCTCTTCCCGATGTTTCTCAGCGCCCAGTCAACCGCCTTCTTCACGTAGTTCCGCTCATCTGTGGCTCCTTGCTCTATCACCGGTAGGAGTCTGAGAAACCGTTCATCACCGTCCTCCTTACTGTGCCATGCCAGACAGGCTATCAGAGAGAAGGCTGCTCTCTTGACGAACTCCTCCTCCCTCCGGGACCAGTCAAGGATCTTCTTCCAGGCTAGAGGGCTCTTCTCGAAGAGATTCATGCACACCTGGTCGCATACGTCCCAGGAATCTATGTCTCTCACCCACTCCTCCATCTGTTCCTCTGTCAGCTTCTCAGGCTCACCGATCATCGATGCGACCATTCTAGCCTCAGCCAGACCTTCCTTCCACAACGCGAGGGCGAGTCTGTGATCCTTACCGAATTCTTTCGCGATCCTTCGCATATCAGGGACTGATACACCCAGCCTCCCCTCAACCGTCATCCCATATCGAGCCATACCTTTAAGCCTGCTATGTCTAGCCCTGGCCTTCAGCCTCTCAATAACCTTATCCGCAGAAGACATGTCTGGAGGCCTCACCATTCATTCAGGAATCGTCACAGCGCAGCTGAGGCGCGGCCCTGTCGCTCCACGCCAAGTCAAGTATGGGCAGTGTGCAGATAAAAGGTGCGATGAACCCGAAGAATGACCCTGGGAACCATGGGCCTGGGATCAGAAGGGCAAACCACGAGATGACACCGTAGGAGATGATCCTCGCAAGAGAAGTCACTCCCTTAGTCAAGACCAGCAGCACTACCATAGTCGCCACAGACACTGCGAGCATTATCTTAGGAATCATAAAGATGAGCGTAATCACGTCCATGCTTAACAGAGTCGGCAAGTACAGGAAGAAATCCCTGTTCAGAACTGAATACCATATATGCCATTGATAGGACATGAGGCCTAGCTCGACGATTCTGTCAACGTTCGCGCTGAAAAGGTTCTTCAAGTACGGTTCAGGCGAGATGAGAAGATATGGCAGACTGAACAGTAGCAGTGTAGCAGCCAAGGCGGCGAGGTATAGCTTCCAGTCAACAGGGACCTCCTCTTTGAGATTGAAGAGCAGGAAGATGATGAACGGTGCGAGTAGAGCCGGGAACAGTTTGAAACATATCGAGAGCCCAAGGAATACGGAGCTTGTGACACCTAAGAGAACGCTTCTCCGCCTCTTCGCGTAGATCAGCAGGAAGACAGACAGGAACGCCAGCATGCCCGCTGTATCGTCATTAACCCCTGCGCCGGTCGACGTGATGTTCAGACCCCAGCTGGAGAAGATAGCCAAGGGGATCAAGGTCTTCTCGTAGCTTGTGAATCTGCCTAGAATAAGGATAAGGGTCATGATCAACGTCGAACTGACGAGCTCAGCGATCCTCAGATCCCCGAAAACAAGGTAGAACGGCACATAGAATATGGGTTCAAAAGGCCCGTACTTGAATGGTTGACCAGGCGGTACTGAGAACCTATACGTATGGGTGTATATGTTTCCACCTGAGAGAACGACTTGAACCGCCTCCTCTGTGACGGAGAGAACATCAGACCATGTGGCAGGATCGAAGACGTAGATAGCTCTCGAGTAGACTCCGAAGAAGAGGATCAGCCCGGCTGTAATAGTGATCCTGTAGGCCCTGCTCGAAACGAGCGTCACAATGACTATGGTCAGAACCGATACGAGAAGAATCACAGGGTTCTGAATGAGGGGCTCAAACTTGAAGGTTCTCTTGTAAATCATTAAGGCTCGCGTTGTAAGTGAAGACAAAAGAATGGCGAAGACAACAAATGCAGTCATATCGAGATCGTCAAAAGAGGTGCGCATAACTCCTCCACCAAGCAATGCTCATGAGAATCTTGTACTGTAAGACTCGTTTCATCTTGAACATCTTGCAAAGCTTCAGAAATATATTCACACTCGAATTTTGCCAGACTTGGATCAATACGTGATGTCTGTCTTGGAGATCTTCCATGAACTATTCTGCTTAACCAACTCAACCTGTTCAGTGACTGCTCTTGATAGATTGTGCGATTTGGATGAGACTAAGTAGTTGACTTGAGCTCTCGCTTTGTTCTCGTCCACTTCAAGACCGACGAATTCTACTTCAGTTATCTCGGCATCCGGCGCCAATATGAAAGCCATCACAAGGTACTGCCTCACCCCTTCCTTTGGACCCCTGTAAGAGTAGTCTCTACCATGATTGATCAGTATCTCAACCTCATCTGTGAAGTGGCCCATCGCGTCATCCACCAAGTGCCTATTGAGGGCATTGTAATACGACTCCAAGACGTACTTGATATCGTTCCCCTCAGATCCAGCAGCAGGCTGAGTCGAGGTGGGAGTTGCCGCCGGACTGAATGTTGGAGTTGGGGGGCGTGGTGACTGGACAGGAAGCTTGGAAGTTGAGGTGGGTGAAGAGGTTTCGATTGTCGTAGATACTTGAACTTGGGAAAGGTAGAACAATAGCCCACCGATAACAACTATATCGATTACCAGAATACAGAGCAGGATCCCATGCTCGATCCGTGGTCTATTATGAGCTGAGGTGACTGGCACACCGCATAATTGACATATCATCCTCATAGAACAGATCCCTAACACCCAAGACAAAGGTGCCCTCACTATGAATAGTCTACCTTCAGACATCATAGATAAAAGATAGATGCGTCAGCGACGCTTATGACGGGAAAGTCCGCAGCAATGTTACGTCGCATCACGCCCTCTCGAGCCGTGTCTTGAAGCACAAACCCGTTTTCCAGTACGCGCTGCCTGGAAAAGCATGGTGCGGGGGGTGGGATTCGAACCCACGTAGGGCTACCCCACGGGATCACTCGTCCTTCAGAGTAGGTCTTGAGTCTCACGCGCATATTCATCATGCGGCCCGCGCATTTGACCTGGCTCTGCTACCCCCGCCAGCAAAACACCGATCTTATGAGATCGACCTTAAAGTTTTCCGAGTGGTTGGCAGCATGAACTGGCTACTTAACATGCCAGCGAAAGGTCTGGATCACTCATGAAGTGGCGGTTCTGCCTTAGGATCCTGGGATAAAATCACTTAAGAGCAGTGCACGGGATCCTGTGTCACAGGAGTTCTATCTCAACAAAGACGTCTTCAGGTGTCCGGATCCTCATGAGCCTCTTCATAAATCTCTCATTAGGATCTACGTCGATCAGGCGCTTATGGATCCGCATCTCCCACTTGTCCCACGTGTGAGTCCCTTGACCGCAAGGCGTCTTTCTCGTTGGGACGACAAGCCTCTTCGTCGGCAACGGTATGGGGCCGCGCAGCTTAACCGCGGTCCGCTCCGCTATCTTCTGTATCTCGTCACAGATCGATGTCAGATGCTCCGGCTCAGTGCTTGAGAGTCGGATTCGGGCTCTACCAGGCATTGTCGTCTCTGTCCTAACCTATCCTGCGACAGGGCAACAGTAGGAACAGAGCACGTGTTAAAAAGGTTTAGGTGGGTGCTGGACGTCCTGAGGCTAGCCTTTCTCTGTAACTTCCTTGACGACCCCAACCCCTATCGTCGTGCCCATATCCCTCACAGCAAACCTTCCAAGCTGCGGGATCTGGCTGTACGGTTCTATAACCATCGGACTGAGGGGCCTCAACCTCACGAGTGCACCATCACCAGTCTTCAGGAAGTCAGGCTTCTCCTGGATAGTCTGTCCTGTCCTTGGGTCGATCTTCGCTATAAGCTCAGTAAAGGTCGCTGCCATAGTTGCTGTGTGAGCGTGGAGCACAGGAGTGTAGCCCTGCGCTATGGCTGTCGGATGCGAGATTATTATTATCTGCCCGATGAACTCCTTAGCTACCGTGGGCGGGTTATCTGGATGGCCCATCACGTCACCGCGATGGATAGCACCCTTCTCCACACCTCTTATGTTGAATCCTATGTTGTCCCCTGGTTCAGCTTGGGTGATCCTTGTGTGATGGGTCTCTATCGACTTGCACTCCCCAGAGACGTTTCCAGGCATGAAGACGACCTTGTCACCCTCCTTCAGGATGCCAGTCTCAACCCTTCCCACAGGGACTGTGCCGACTCCGGTTATGGAGTACACGTCCTGTATCGGCACCCGCAGCGGCTTGTCGATAGGCTTGGGCGGCTGAGTGAAGGAGTCCAAGACCTGCAGAAGAGTAGGACCCTTATACCAAGGCATCTTCTCGCTCGGCTTGGCGAGGTTGTCTCCTGTCCATCCTGAGACAGGGACGAAGCTTATCTTGGAGGTGTCGTAGCCTACAACCTTCAGTAGGGCCTCCACCTCCTTTTTGCACTCCTCATAACGAGTCTGGGACCATTCGACTGTGGCGTCGTCCATCTTGGTTATGGCCACTGCCAGCTGGTTCACTCCCAAGGTCCTTGCAAGGTATGCATGCTCCCTCGCCTGGCCACCCGGGCCTACTCCAACCTCAAACTCACCCTTCCTAGCAGAGATGGTGAGGATGGCGCAGTCAGCCTGGCTTGTTCCCGTTATCATGTTCTTGATAAAGTCTCGATGTCCAGGCGCATCGATTATCGTGTAGAAGATCTTTGGGGTCTCGAACTTCTGGAAGCTCAGGTCTATGGTTACCCCTCGTTCACGCTCCTCCTTGAGACTGTCGAGAACCCAAGCGAACTTGAAGGTATCAC
>JAWCLX010000019.1:9359-14875 GCA_038850385.1 Bathyarchaeia archaeon
TAGCCTGTCTGGTAGAGCAGGTTTCCAGTCATTGTGCTCTTCCCATGGTCTACGTGGCCGATGACTATCAGGTTAAGATGGGGCTTTGCACTCAAGATTATTCCTCTTTCTCTTAGCGGTTCGTATTTCTAGGTGGACAGCAAATATTTAAGGATTAGCCTCTAGCGAGATGCTAACGCGACTCTCTCCATCTCGTCGCGCTTCCTGATCGCGAAGCTCTTGCTGTCCCTTGACGCTGCATAGATTATCTCGTCTGCGAGAGCCTCGTCTACAGTCTTGGGGTTGCTATAGGCAACCTCCCTTGCACCGTCAGTCAAGTGTCGGAGAGCCAGATCGACCCGGCGTTGAGGTGCAATATCCACGGATACCGGGTAGACTACACCACCGTAGGCGACTCTGGTTATGTCCTCGCAGGGTGACGCATTCGTTACAGCTTCAACGAGAACCTCTATCGGGTTCCTCCCCGTTCTAAGATTGATTAATTCGAAGGCGTTCCTGACTATTCCGATAGCCTTAGCCTTCTTACCCCCAACCCTCCCATGACGCATCATATTGTTGACGAGCCGCTCAACTATGTTGACGTTAGACTTCATAAATCTCTGGTGTTCATGTCTGCCTCCGCTATGCGGGATCTCAGTATGCTTCAGACCGATGTATCGTCTGAGGCCAGGATCCTTGACTTCCACCCCTTCGAAGCTCCACTTACCGAACATCTTGAAGTCCGGACGTGCCTTCTCTTCCTTGCTCAAGTCGCTGATGCACCGAACCTAGCTAAGCCCGTATCCAAGACCGGAGACCCGATAATAAGGCTTTAGATGAATCGACCCGGCGTTTCAGGCGAGGCGGTGGTAGCATCCCAGGAGGATTGGTGCACCTCACGACAGCGGAATCCCAGCAGCATCCTAGACCCTGTTTTTCCTGCCAGCGCCAACCGTCCACCTTACGATTGCTCTCTTCCGAGCCTCACCGGGTTCGGCGGCAAGGAGATGGGAGACCTCCCTTCAGAAGCACCCTCTCCTCCGTCAGCCCAGCAGGGCAGAGTCTCATCGTCAACAGCCGGGCCCTGCAGTCGGTCAGTAACACCTCGCCTCCAAGTTGACGGATCCCCGCGTATAGCCGATTTCGGGCCACAGGGAACGGCTGGCTCCCCGATCCCCTACCACCGCCAACTATCAACCTGCCTTTGCTCCAAATTAAGCTTCCCGCAGAAGACACTCGATCTCACTATTCCCCTTAAGGATCCTGCAGGCCTCACAGACTTCGTTGCCAGTTGGTTCGCCGCATACTCTGCAGAGGTGAAGCTCAGCCCTCTGGCTGCTGAGCATGCTGCTCAGCCTCGCCTTCGAGGAGTAGGCTGTGTACTTCAGTCCAGGATGCTTCTGCTCCAACTCGTTCAGAATATCTCTGATCTCCCCCCGCAGAGCCCTGCTGCGGTAGGGGCAGGGGGTCTGCTGGAACTCAAGACCTGTGACATACGCGTAGAGTGTAATCTCACTCTCATAGACCTCACATAAGGGTTTAACTCTAGGAGTGAACCTCCCGTATTGATCAGTGAGGACAGGGCTGCTCCTCATCAGCCTCTCGACGCCTCCGTGAAGGATGTTCAGCAAAGCGGTCTGGACTTCATCATCAAGATTATGTCCGGTGGCGATCCTGTCAGCGCCCAGGATCCTCGCCGCCTTCTCTAAGGCCCTCCTGCGCAGGACACCGCAGTAAGAGCATGGCGTCAACCTACCCTGCCTCTTGACTATCTCGTCGAGTGAGGCATTAAAGAACTCCTTGAATGAGAAGACCTTGTGTTCTACCTGCAGTGATCCGGCCAGATCCTTGGCTAAGGAGACTGCCTCCTCCCTGTAATCCTTGATCCCCTCGTCTACAGTCACGGCGGTGATCTTGGACATTGGGAATCTCGACTTGAGCTTGCTCAGGATCGAAAGTAGGGTGAGACTGTCCTTGCCTCCTGACACAGCTACGGCTATATGATCTCTCGGCCTGAACATCTCGTACTTTGAGATTGTGGCTCTGACCTTGCCCTCGATGCTCCTCTTGAAGCATCTCCTGCAGAAGTTGACGCCTTCATGTCTTCTGAGGTAGAAGGCTGGAGAACTGCAGAAGCTGCATCGCATTAGGCTCCACCTAGATCCTTATGAAGCCGAAATTGAAGATTGACAGGGCCATATTCAAGCCGACGATGACCATAAAGACCGAGCTTAGAACTATCTTGACTATCCTAGCAGCCGATTTGGATCTTGAACTGATGAGTGAGTCGATTATCTTGCCTCCGTCGAGAGGGTACATGGGTAACATGTTGAAGATCGCTATCCAGAGTAGGAGTGCTGAGGACCAGTACTCGGTCCAGTACAGATGATACGGAAGCTCCTTTGGAAGAATACTCAAGGTGGGCTTGTAGTACTTGAACGGGTATATGCCGAGCAGAGCCTTGGAAGAGTTCTGCGGGTGCGGTCTGGTCTCAACACTCACTATTCCCCTATCCGTCTCCACAGATACAACCGTCCCGGATCTTAGTCCACTCATAAACTTTGACAGTTCATTAACATCATCTATCGGGTGGCCGTCGATAGCGTAGATGACATCCCACCTTTTCAGTTCTGATCTTGCGCGGCCTCCATCAACAATCCCGGAGACAAGTATCCCTGAAGATTCCTGATATGCAAGACTGATGCTCGCGGAGAAGTTCACCAGGAGCAATGAGACCATAATCCAAGCTGCAATATTGGCTGAGGATCCTGATGCGAAGACTCTAAGTTTTGTGGGCAGAGTCGACGACTCAAGCTTCTCCTCGTCAAGCTCAACGAACGCTCCTGGGAAGACCAGTGCGAAGAACAGTCCGGAAGACTTGAGCGGGATACCGTCGGTCAGGCTTGCGATCGCGTGGGCGAATTCATGTGTCAGGAGAACGAGCGCTAATGCAGCGATGATGTAGGGCAGCGTCTCGAGACTGACAGTTACGCCTGGGAGAAGGACTATCATGCCCGTTGCCTGTGGAGTCCTATAGACGAGCTCCAGCAGATTGCTAGACAGGAAGTAGATGACGAACGCCATCTGGCCGAAGGCGAGGATTACACCGATATTCCAAACTATTCTCCAGAGGCATTCCCTCTTTCTCGATATGAAGTTCAGCCTCTGGTTCAGGTATGACGTCTTCAACATGATGAAGAACGGCTCAACCGTGATCCCTCTCCTCTCCCATAGGAAGACTCTTGACAGTATGTAGAGCATGGCCCAGGCGGCAGCATAGATCAGGATGGGGGGGATGATGTCAAGCAGGATGTTCCACCATGACCGCGGAATTCAGCATGCAGACTCAATTCTGCAGGATGCTCTCAGACTCCTAGCATCTGCCTGGCGTGTCTTCTATTAAGGTTGCGGAGAGCCCATTCAAGCAGTCGCTTGCTGACCACCGAAGACGCATATACAACCTTCCTCATCTTGAGAACTCAACTCTCGTGGTTTCTCGATAGGTCTCATAGTTGAATTAGCCCCCCATCTCCATAACCGAGGCTGCACGTCTCCAGACGTGCAAGGTCTCTTTCTTATGCTCTACTGGTTAGACCGTTCAAGCCAGCCAACACATTGACAGAATCCGGTACGTTGAACAAGACGTCTTACCCACTCGAACTTTCAAGCCAGAGTTGGAGTCTTCCTCTGAGGATCGAGAAGGCCAGAGGCTGCTGCTCTTCAAAAGATTGAGGGGCTTCAAAATGGCTTTCTAGGTCCCTCGGTGCCTAGCATATCTCAGTAGCGCAGCTAACCCGCCTAGGGACTTGAGCTTCCTGCCACCCTCATGCCCAGCACTCACAATGATAACCTTTCCTCCCTTCGCCTCGGCAAGTCTCAGCGTCTCTTCAAGTCTACGCCTCTGCTCCTCCTCAGAGCCTCTCAGAGTCTCGTCGCAGATCAGAACCGTCTCGACAGCCCCTGACGCGGCGTCCTCTGAGACTTGATCGATGCCGTAGGACACATCGCCTGTGGAGGCACCTAGTCTAGCAAGCAGCTCCTCAACCAATTCCAGTTCCTGCAGAGTCCGGGCGTCACGCAGAACCTTACTGATGAGGCCGACCCTTATCGCCTCATAGACACCTGCAGCACCACCAGTGCTGACGCTCCTAACCGCAACAAGGTCTCTTGCTAGGTCCGGATAATTGTTCTTCAAGTAACCTGCAAGATGCTCTTTGGTGAAGGCAGGGCCCACTATTACGATGCGGCCTTGCACACTCTCCTTGACCTTGGCTAGGGCTTCTGAAGCCTCTGAGAGGTACTTTGTGATGGCTTGATCTCGTTTCTCTGACTCACGCTTGCCAGGGATCTTGGACTTAAGTTCAACCTTCAGCTCTACGCCCAGAGGCCTAGAGACACCCACCGCATATTCATCATTGTCTATAGCCGCAATGATAACAGGAGGCTCGGCTGTAACAGCCTTCCTAATGCTTGCAATCTCATGTTGCGCCCAGCATTGCTTGATTATCTTCACCACAGCTCCCTCTGAGAGGCTGATCGTATGATGTGAACCGAGGACGCTCAGGTTGTCAGGGGCGTCGACTACGATCCCGTGGATCCTCAGCCTGACCAGATCCTTGTCAAAGTAGACCTTTTCAACCTTGATGCCGAGTGTAGTGGGAACACGCCTGCTGGAGGGTCTGCCTACACCTTCCGTCTTCACCTCTCGCGTAGTTCTAGAGATGACCAAGTCACTTTTCTCGATCACGTTGTAGAGCGTCCAGAGGTCATCCAGGTTGTTGACAGCTACCTTGAGCGCCTGGTGTCTTAGATCCTCATGAAGAATCTTCAAAGGTCAAACGGACCCTAGAGTTGGTTCGGCCCCCCTCCAGATCTGAGGAATCGACTTTTATACCTAGAGTATTGCGTATCAAGGTTCGGTTAAGGTGAATCGCAGTGAATCCTGACCAAGAGGACAAGATCACAGAGGCGATGGAGCAGTTGAGGATAAGTTATGCGATGCGCCAGTGGCGTGTCTGCTCCCTGATCTGTGAATCCTTAGCTGACGAGTTCAGGCTGATCGCGGAGAGGCAAGGTGTCGCCGAGAAGGATCAGGTTGAGTGAGCAGACAGTTCTAGAGGGGCTTGATCTTCTCGTGGAACTCGATCAGTCTCTTGGTCCGTTCAGACACCTCATTAAGGCTGATCAACTTCATCCCTTGGTCGAATCTCTCAAACAGGATTATCTCCTCTTTTATGAGGGGCTCGATGACCCTTGCGATAGTGGATGGTGAGAGGCCTAGGATACTTGCGAGCAGGGACTGATTGAATATCTTACCCCGGTTCTCAAGCATATATTCCAGCAGCTTTACGGTCGCCTTCGACTGAAAGATATCTACCAGTCTAACCAAGAGAGGATCCCCGAGACCTAGACTAGAAGGTCACTCTTGTACCTACCCTTCTCCCTTCCACGGCTCGCACTATGTTCTCAGTATCCTCTGCATTCAGGATTACCGTTGGAATTCTTGAACGCGCAATTATCTTGACCGACGCGGGATC
>JAWCLX010000020.1:0-1436 GCA_038850385.1 Bathyarchaeia archaeon
CTGGCAGGGATCGATTCAAAGCTAATCCTTGTACACGGTGCAGGCAGCTTCGGCCACCCAGTCGCTAAGCGGTACGGGATCCATCAGGGCTACAGGGAGAGAGGGCAGCTGAGAGGGGTCACGGAGACGAAGAGGTCGATGCTGCATCTAACCATGATGATCACTGAGCTTCTCGCTGATCATAACGTTGCAATAGTGCCCTTCCTTTCTTCAAGCTGCATGGTCGCAAGCAGAGGCAGACTCCTAAGGGTAGATACTGAACCTTTCAGAATGATGCTCGACCTAGGGTTTGTTCCCCTTTGCAGCGGCGACGTCGTGGCTGACGTGGAGATGGGCTTCAGCATAGTCTCAGGCGACCAAATAGCCGTATACTTGGCTGAGAGACTGAAGGCTGCAAAAGTGATATTCGGATGTGACGTCGACGGAGTCTTCGACTCCGATCCCAAGAGGAACCCACACGCCAACCTGATAAGGGTGATCACACCGAAGACTCTGAGTGAGAAGGTGAGGTCGATCGGTGAGTCGGCTGCTACAGACGTCACAAAGGGCATGCTTGGGAAGATCAATGAATCAGTCAGACTCGTATCGGTTGGGGGGGAGGTTGTGATAATGAATCTTAGAAGACCAGGAGACCTTACGAGACTAATCAAAGGTGAGGATGTTGCATGCACCAGATTTATTCCAGACGTCAAAATACCTTTGGCCTGAACCTAGAAGATAAAAGAACCAGCGCCTCCAAGTTCAGCCTCAACCCATAATTCAGGCGACTGCATATACTGTGGGGGCGGGATCCTTGACTATTCAGCAGGTTCTACGTGAAACAGCCAAAGCCGTAGACCCGATCATGCTGGGGTACCTCAGCAAAGGGGTTGGGAGGAGTTTCCGACCTATAGTTACTCATCAAGTCAAGGCAGGGGGTAAGAGGGTGAGGCCGGCGTTGACCCTGCTCTGCTGCCAAGCATGCGGGGGGAGGCTTACAGACGCCATCCTGCCGGCTGCGGTCTTCGAGCTGATCCATAACTACTCCTTGATAATGGACGATATCATCGATCACGGTGAGTTGCGGAGGGGGCGGCCCACTGTCAGGGCTGAGTACGGAGATACACAAGCCTTGCTGGCAGGAATGTTCTACAGGGAAGTCATAGGGGAGATGGCTGCGAGTCTCCCAATCTCGAGAGAGGTCTATGCGCTCGTCGTCAACGCTATAAAGCAGACTATTGAAGGGGAGAGGATGGATATCCTCTTCGAACAGGCCGGCAGAGGTGAAGACTACATTGCAAGGCACCGTTACAGATGGGTAACGCCTGGACTCTACTTCAAGGTGATAATGAAGAAGACCGCTGAGCTCATTAAGGCAGCATGTCTTGCAGGGGCGGTTGCAGCTCAAGCAGGCAAGTCGCAGTTTAAGGCGATCTCTACCTACGGCGAGAAGGTTG
>JAWCLX010000020.1:1451-14645 GCA_038850385.1 Bathyarchaeia archaeon
TTTCCTAGACATATTCGGTAAGGAAACAGGGAAACAGAGAGGTAAGGACATACTTGAGCACAAACTCAACAACGCAGTCATCGTGTACGCCCTGCCTGAGATGAACAGTCAAGAACGGAGCCGACTAATGAAAATAGTAAGGACGGAGAAGGTGGATGCAGCTCGGTTGAGGCAGGCGATAACGCTTCTTGAGTCTACAGGCGCAAAGTCCAAGGTTCAGAGGTTGGCGAAAAGACTGGTTGAAGACGCAAAGAGGAGTCTTGAGGCTCTGCCTGAGACGCCTGCAAGGGAATCCTTGGCAGAACTGGCGGATTTCATAGCGGCCCGGCTCTACTAGACAACTTTTCAGCGCAGAGCTTTTCGGATCTGGCTTCCTGTACTAGAGCAGGCGCAGCTGCCCGGTGACGGTGTCAACCGTCTTAATCGGGCCTGGCCCTATCGCGATGCATGTGAGGGTGTTAGGCCTGAGCTGGGTGAGTCCCCTATCCCTTACCATGGTGGTTGGCAAACCGAGACTTCTCGCCTTAGATTCGAGTTTGAGCAGCTCATCCTCAGAGCTCACTTTCAAGACGACTTTGCACTGACCTTCCTCGATCCACCGCTTCCACCAAGCTTTACGCTCCTTCCTCGCAGTCTCTGAGGCTGAGACAGATGCGTGACCAACCTGCGCACAGATCTTACCCTTCCCCATCTTCAAGTCCTGCCTGATCACGATCGCCATCTTGTACTTGCATTCAGGATGCTCAGTCATCACTCGGCCTCCAGCCGCGCCGCACTCACTCCTCCAGCTTGAGCTCTTGAACCTTCACCTCACCGTGTTCATCGATGTCTATGATGTTTAATGAATGGCCAAGACGGCCTCTGGTTCTTGTGCTCGATGCCGTTCCAGCATTCACGAGGAACGTCCTGCCTATGCGGAGGACTCTTCTAACATGTCTGTGACCCATAAGAACGAGGTCAACGGCATAACTCAGGATCAGGTCAAGCACGTCCCCAGCATCCTCAAGCACGTTCATCTCTCGGCCTGCATGCGGGACAGGGATCAGGTGGTGATGGAACGCAACAACCTTGACCTTGTTGCTGGGCAGAGCCTTGAACCTCTCCTCCAGATATGTCTGCCTCCTCCTGCCTAGCCGACCCTCATCCCTGTCCGGCTCCGGACTGTTCATCATAAAGAACATGCATCGGCCTGAGTCAAACTCATACTCTAAGGGACCGACAAGCTCCCGAAAGAGAGATTGTCCGTAGTTACGTTCATCATGATTCCCAGGAGCCACGATAACCTTAGGGTCTATAGCCTTCAACTTCTGGATGGCGAATTCATAGTCTGCCAGAACACCCGTGTCTGTGAGGTCGCCTGTATGAACCACTATGTCAGGAGCAGGATCCAGCTCATTGATCCTCTTGGCAGCTTGGTCGAACGTCTCTTCAACGAACTGTCCGTACCTCGAGATGTGAGTGTCTGATATCTGGACTATCCTATACATTCCTATCTGATCTCTTATCAACTGTTTCTCAGAGCCTCTCTTAGTTTCAGGCTAGACCTTATGATCCTGGCTAACCTAGAATTGGAAGTCGAAAGAAACATCGATGCGAATCTACCAGATGTGGAGGGTTCATATCAGCTTTTTCCCTGCCTAGTCAGAGACGATTAGTTGAATGCTCGACGATTTGATTTTCCTGCTGGTCTTTTTGTGCGACCCCAAGCTGCTTCAGCTGTCAAGCAAGGAATTCCGAATGTCTTCCAGTTCCACTCTGGCAGGATACTGAATAGCGACTGTACACTCTATCGAAGCCAGGAAGTTCTGAGGTCTATTGATTAGGTTTAATCAACCGGATGTAATTCGGTGTCTAACTTGTCAGGTATTCTATCGTGACTTGCTGAGCTTGGCAGTTCTCGTCCTCAGTATCTTCAGCTAGAATGGTTCCATTTACCTGAGAGAATACTTCCAGCATGGTTCAACACACTGGACTGAAGGAACCTTACACACAAACTCCTGCACCAACCCTGAAGCATACCTCTTTCTTGTTCAAGCTTGATATTATCGGTTGGGGTCGTTGAGCTTTGGAGCTTCGATATGTTGCATTCGACTCTTTTGGGGTGAAAAGCATGTGTTTAGGGGTGAGGACCAAGGATGCTTCTATCCTGATCGATCCTGGTGTAGCAGTTGAAACAGATTCCTTCCCCCTATCCAGAGTCTCAAGACTTCGCCTATACACTAGATTCAAAAATAAGATTGTGGCGGAGGCTGAAGATTCAAACATCGTGATTGTGACACACTACCACTATGACCATCATATCTGTGAGAGAAGCAAAAGACTGTACGGTGGAAAGACGATTCTGTTGAAGGATCCGGAATGCTTCATAAACAAGTCTCAGAGACAGAGGGCTTCTCTATTTCTCAAGACTATACAAGGCCTCCCCAAGGGAATGAAGGTTTGTGACCTAGGGAGATTCAGGCTTGGAAAGACCGAGATATCTTTCTCTAGGCCTTTCTGGCATGGAATGAGATGGACGGACCTCGGTTACGTAGTTATGGTGACAGTGAAGGCTGAGGGTGAGAAGCTTATTTACTCCTCAGATGTGAACGGCCTATACTCGAAGGAGGCGACTGACTACATTATCGCAGAGGATCCTGTAATCATAGTCTTGGATGGTCCACCGACCTATCTTCTGGGCTACATAATGGCCTACTACAATCTCGCCAGATCGATCATCAACATTCTGAGGTTGCTTGAGGAGACGAACGCTGAACACATCATCCTAGACCATCACTTAGCCAGAGACTACAGGTATCGAGAGCTTCTGTGTGAAGCATACGATAAGGCAGACGTGCTTGGGAAGATTCTATGCACTGCAGCTGAGTTGCAGGGCAGGGAACCTGCAGTTCTTGGTGGATACAAAAGAAATGGCCCCACAAAATGGAAGAAGTGGAAAAGCTTCCGGAGGGAAGATATGGAGAGCGTGCTCAGGAACGCTGTGGAGAGGCGGTTGATAGGCAAGGAATGGCTGAAGATGCTGAGACGATATTGACCCTCTCTCACAGATTAGTGAGCGAGTCTCCAACTGATCCTTGAATTGAAAGCAGCACAGCGGTGCAAGAGGGAATTTCTGAAGACCACTGCAAAGCAGATGCGATGAGTTTGACAGCAGGATGCTGTGAAAGGCTGAGTTAGATCTCTTCTGCCTAATCGACGGAAGACCATCCGGTGTCGGCTACGGCAGATTTGTCTGGCAGTTGTTTACGCATACTCCAGCCACAAGAGAACCTCCCACCTCCAAACTCAGCAAGTTCCCAACCGAAGCATGGGGAGTGAACTTCCAAGAACTGACGGTTCCACCTTCACCAACAATTGCTTCAACACCCGTCAGACGCACCTGACTATCTGTCAGATGCAGAACTGCCCTCTACTAGGAAGCCGCCCTTAACCAAATGAAGTTAAGGAATAGTAACACATTGAACGACTGGGCGGGAATAACAGTAAGCTCTACAGGAACCGGCAGATTGATAATGGGGGCAGTCGGCTCAGTAGCCGAAGGATATTTGCCGGCTTTGTCTCGAAGAACCTTCTCATATGCCTGTGTCGCAGCAGCGGCAGTTGCCATATTCTATTTGACAAAGGAGAAATGGTATCCGCGAAGCCTGAACTTGATAAGGGAAACCTCGGATTCAAACCTTCTCACAGGAGACCGGGAAGCAGCCTCAAATGCGTCTGAGACAAAGACTCTGCCTCCAGGCCAACATGAGATAAGATCGATCTTGAGATGGAACATCGACCATCCAGGAATCACTCCACAGAATCCGAAGCTTGATCAAGAGAGCTGGAAGCTCACCGTCGAGGGTGAGATCAGAGGCCCACAGATCTTCACGTGGAGAGATTTTCTCAGTCTCGAGTCCCTTGAATCTGTTAGCGACTTCCACTGTGTCGAGGGTTGGAGTGTCAGGAACTGCAGGTGGTACGGTGTTCCATTCAGAGTCCTTGTAGACCAAGTGAAGCCTACCGGCGACTGCAGATACGTCTATTTCACCTGTGCCGACGGATACTCGACATCCTTGGAGCTTACGAACCTCCTGAAGGAGAACGTCCTCCTCGCCTACAGGCTTAATGATCAACCCTTGGAGGAATCTCTCGGCGGCCCCATGAGGTTGGTCGTCCCAGACAAGTACGCCTACAAGAGCGCGATGTGGATCCAGAAGATCGTATTCACCAAGAATCGGAGGCAGGGGTTCTGGGAGAGCCAAGGATATAGTGAGACAGCCGATGTCTGGAGGGGTGACCGATTCGCCAAGTGAGCAAATGGAAAGACATAAGACCCACTTCCATCATTAGCGCCTCCAGTCTGCGCGCTCGGGCTGTCACCAGAACAGGTTGTCTGCATGACAGTTCCAAGACGATCATGGATGATTGATGAGATGTCTCTGAACGAGAGGATAATCGAAGCCAGCGAGAAGCTGCCTGCCAAGTTCAAAGCACAGACGGACGGTACGCTAACGATCGAGTTCAAGATCGCGGAGAGGAAGGTCTTCCTCACAAAGAAGACATTGACTTACAGGGCGAAGCTGAGAGTGGATGACGAGAATAGAACAGTGCGGTTCTTTGAGACTTTGAAAGAGATCGGCCTCGGCATCTCGTCCGGAGATACTGAGGGTATAACTCCAGGATTCGGGTTTAAGAAAGAAACATACAAGATCACGGGGAAAGCAAGAGAGGCCAATATTCAAGAACTCTCTCAACTTTTTGGCAAAGAGTACAAGTACTCCTTCGACTACTCGAGTGTGAGGAAAGTCGTGGATGAGGAGGCTCAGAGAGCTGGATACTCCCTATCCATATGTCTGCTCGAGAATTCTGTGTAGGAACACAGTTTTCTGAGACCGCGAAAAAGATCTCATGAGAAGGACGATTCAACGACTCCATTTTCGGGAAACGAGAACTCCATCTTCCACTGCAATGTCTTAAATATCAAACAACGTAACTTTCTATGCTGGAGTAATGAAAAGGGTGATCTGGCATGAACCTTCTAGGTAGGATGATCAGAGCCGCAAGACTGGACTCATCACTGTACGAGGAAGTTGAGAAGGACACAACTGCATCAAACCAGGCGATGATGGTCGTCATAATGGCAAGCATCGCCTCAGGAATCGGTTCGGCGATCGCAGGCCACTTGGCAGGGGGCCCAGGGGCCCTCATCGGAGGACTGGTCTTAGGTGTCATAACAGCTCTGATAGGCTGGCTAGTCTGGTCATACATCACATACGTGATAGGTACAAGGGTCTTCAAGGGGCCTGAGACCAAAGCGACGTACGGTGAACTCTTCCGCTGCATAGGATTCTCTTACTCTCCAAACGTCATATCCATCCTGAGCTTCATACCAGCCCTCGGCCCTATCATAGCCTTCATAGCCCTGATATGGGCGCTGGCGGCCATGGTCATCGCTGTCCGGCAGGCACTCGACTTCACCACAGGCAGAGCCGTAGCGACCTGCATAGTCGGCTTCATCGTGATGCTGGTGATAGCAGCGGTGGTAGGCGCTGTCACTGCAGGCCTGATAGTCTTGACCAGACTGGGGTAGCGGCCGACCCCTCTTCTTTAACCGTGAAACACTGAATCGACTGGCATGATTTCTCGAAAAGACGGTAGCAAACATCACAACCACCATCTCACTGTCCAACTTGCAGCCGAGTATACGAACCAAGCCCCAAAGACTATGAGAATTGCTGAGCATGCTCCATAGACGATTCTGTGGACTTTGGGATTCCAAAGTCCGCGGGATCTATACACGGTCTGGGAGATGAAGAGGTACCAGAAGAGATCAGAGGACCAATGGACGAGAGCAAATAGGAAAAAACCAGTCAACCCGAATAGTGTCGAGTTCAAAACTAAAGCTGAACCTATCGTCGCCCACCACAGATAGAAGTAGGGGTTCGCCCCTGTCGTAGCGACCCCTGAGAAGAGGGAACTCAAACTCAATCCTCTCTGCTCCAGATCGATGTAGTCCCTGGCCCTAAACATCTGAACCCCCATAGAGCCGAGCATCAAACCGCCAGCAAACCCTATCGCTCTCCGCACGATCTCGTAACTGAAGAACTGAGCGAAGCCAAGGTATATCAGGACCATGAGTGGGATCTCTACGGCTCCGTGGCCCAGCGCGATCAAGGCTCCGGCACGCCCACTCTCTCTGCCTTTCGCAACAGCCACAGCAGTGACTGGACCAGGCATCATCACACCTGACATTGATATCAGAACTACAGACGCAAGGAAGAAGGCTATGTCAAGCATGAGGGTCATGACGCAGCAGCCTCAGTCTTGAACAGGCATTCCAGAATGGAAGGACTTAGACTCCGTCCCGCACCCCGCCCTTCTGATCAACCTTGTTATCTTGAACTTCATCTTCTAGATCTTGCCGCTCTGTTAGCTATCAAGACTGCCATAATCCCGGCGGCTACCCCTGAATCGATGTTGACCACAGCCAGCCCGAGGGAACAGGCCTGGAGCATTGCCGCTAACGCTCCGACACCCCCCTCACCAAACCCGTATCCGACAGAGGTCGGGACGCCTATGACGGGGACATCGACCAGTCCAGAGACTACTGAGGGGAGGGCGCCCTCCATCCCTGCCACGACAACGATGACGTCCACGTCTCTGTCGATCATTTCTCTCAGTGGGGGGAAGAGTCTGTGAATTCCCGCCACGCCCACATCATAGGATGTTGAGACCTCACATCCCATCTCCTCAGCGATGACTCTCGCCTCCTCTGCGACTGGGATGTCCGCTGTCCCAGCTGCGAGTATTCCGACTCTGCCCCCTGTCTTCTTAACCGTGAAGTCCCGCTTCTTGATGATGACTATCCCAGTCTTCTCATCAGCCCAGAAGCTTGAATCGGCAGGAGCGATCTTCCTCAACGCCTCTATCTGAGTTTTCACAGCACGACTCACTATCACTCTACCTTTCTCCAGCATCCTCAACGCTATCCTAGAAAGGTCTTCGTCACTCTTGTGTTCAGCAAGTACTATCTCAGGTATGCCCTTCCTGACCTCTCGGTTGACGTCGAGCTTGGCAATGCGGCTGACGGTGCCTATTGCGTCTGTTCTGAGGAGTTTCTCAGCATCGTCGACTGAGATCAGTCCTCTAGCGAGCTTCTCTAGGATGTCTCTCAAAAACGGCGCACCGATCGGAGATCTGAGCACCCCCTCTTTTATGTAATGCCTCTTTCAAACTTGATTGAGCATCGCCAAATCGGAGCGATACTAAGTGAAGCCTCTCTTATCCTTGAGAGTTTCAGGTATTATCTTCTCTTCAAGGGCTTCATCCATGCTTCCGCTCCTGTAGCCGAGAAGGTCCATCGTCACGTATACGAATCCGAGACTCTTCAGACTCTCGGCAATATCCTCCATCAAATCCTCACTGAAGAGGAGATTCCTCTCATGCCTGCCTACCTCTATGCGTGCGAGTCTTCCGTGGAGGCGCACTCTAAGCTCTCTTGCCCCAGTCAGTTCTCTCACGAGCCTCTCAGCCTCAGCAATGAGACGAAGTTTACCCTTGGTTATTTGTTCACCGTATGGGAGGCGGGAGGCGAGACATGCCATTGAAGGTCTGTCTGCGTTTGGTAGTCCGAGCATCTTGGCGAGCCATCTTACATCCTCTTTTCTCAAGCCTGCGTCGGCTAGGGGGCTGTACACGCCGGCCTCGGCAAGTGCCAGCGCCCCTGGCCTGTGGGCCTTCATATCGTCCGCATTAGTGCCATCTACTGTAACCTCTATCCCGCGGTCTTCAGCGATCTCCTTCAGCTTCAGGATAAGCTCCTTCTTGCAGTGGTAGCATCTTTCAGGTGGATTACTGACGAATGCGGGGTTGGAGGTCTCATCCACCTTTATGATTATGTGCTCTAGTCCTATCTCTTTTGCCAACCTTCTCGCCTCCTCCAGTTCACCAGGGGGGAGGGTGGGGGAGTCGGCTGTGGCTGAGAGAGCCTTGTTGCCTAGAGCCTTCTTGGATAGCAAGGCGACGAGGGAGCTGTCGACACCTCCTGACATGGCGACGAGGACACTGCCCTTGCTCCTGATCCTTTCTATGATCTCTTCCATCCTTTCAGATAGGTACTGCTTCTGAGCGGCTGTCAAGATTTTCTCACCCTGACGGTCTGCTGCCCCAAGTCTTCGGGAAGCATCTGACGAGGGTAGTCGACGCAGTAATCTTCACCTGTACTGAGCTTCTCTCTTGAAACAGAATATGCTTGGGGTAAGCGAGAAAAAGGGAGGAACGAGTTGTGGCGGTCGCTACCGCTTCTTCAGAAGCAGATTCTCGAATGCTTCCTCATGCTGGATCTCTTCTGAGAGTATATGTTCTACTAGATGGAAGGTTCTCAGATCCTTCTCATAGCAGGCTGAGACCTTATGTAGTAGACGATTATACGCTTCGATCGCGCATCCCTCAGCCTCCGCCAGGGCGTTGACGACGCCGTCGATGTCCCTCTCATCCTTCGGAAAGACTATCTTCTTGCAGTTTGCTATCTTCTGTAGATCCTCAAGGTCTCTCTCAGGCTCTCCGCCTAACTCAAAGATCCTGTCTGAGAGTTCTGACATATGCTCAGACTCCTCTTTAGAGATCCTCTCTATCTCCTCAGCCACATCGAGGTAGACCGGCCCCTCGATGAAGTCTGACGCCCAAGTGTAGTAGAAGACAGCGATCCATTCATCAGCATAGAGGCTGTTCAGGTCCTTGAGCAGATCCTCAATGCTAATATTCACTATCTCCCTTGCTTTCTTTCCCATGAGAAACACCTTACACTACCTTCTTTCTGTTTGATAAAAGAATTTCGAGTCGAAATGGTAGTCAAGCCTAGGTCTCGCATATGAGCTTTGAACTTGTGAGGCCTCTGCAATGCTGCCCACCATTCCGCCCGACGAGTCTACGTCTCAGGATTCCCCTCTAGGCAGAATATGAAGGCCAAGGGGAACAGCTCCTAAAACAGTTCAAGGGTAGATCCTCAACCGCTCAGTCGCATGAGCGGAAGGGTCTGAATGTAGTCAGTCGGGCCTCTTCTTGTATGCTTCTTTAACGTAGTTTATCAGTCCGCCGTGCAACAGTATGTCCCTCTCTCTTCTCGAGAAGACATTGAGACATTCGAACTGCTCACCATCCAGCTCCACCCTTATGTTCTTGGATCCGTCGGCTATCTGCTTTCTGACCTCGGGGACTCTGATATGCCCCCCGAGATCCATGTTGTCGTAGTCTTCAGGGTTGGCGAAGACTAGGGGTACGACTCCGAAGTTTATCAGGTTTGATCTATGTATCCTAGCGAAGCTCTTGGCGATCTTGGCTTTGATGCCGAGGTACCTGCAGACTAGGGCTGCGTGCTCACGGCTTGAGCCTTGACCGTAGTTCTCGCCGCCGACTATGAATCCGCCTCCAGCCTCCTTTGCCCTCTTTACGAAGGTCGGGTCTAACGCTTCGAAGGTGAACTCGCTTATGGCGGGGATGTTGCTTCTTAGAGGGAGGATCCTGCTTCCTGCAGGCAGTATCTGGTCCGTGCTGACGTTATCCTCGAGCCTGAGCAGGATCTCTCCAAGCAGCTCATTCTCCAGTGGACTGAAGACTGGAAACGGCTTGATGTTAGGCCCCCTGAACAACTGGACTTCCATCGCCTTTCTCGGAGGTGGGATGATTGAGCCTTCACTTATTATGTAGCTTCTCGGCTCAGATATCCTCGGATAGTCTCCAAGACTCCTCGGATCTGTTATGACCCCGTTCACTGCGGCTGCGACAGCTGTCTCTGGACTGCAGAGGTAAACCTGGTCACCCGCTGTCCCACTTCTTCCAGGGAAGTTTCTTGGGAAGGTTCTCAGTGAGGCTATCCCTGTGGCAGGGGCCTGCCCTATGCCTATGCAGCCGAGGCATGCTGACTGATGGATCCTTGCTCCGGCATGCAGGAGTTTAGCTAGGCCGCCGGCTGCGTCGAGGTTCTCCAAGATCTGTCTGCTTCCAGGATTGATCTCTAGACTGACCTCCTCGTGAACCGTCCTGTTCGCGAGGCACTCTGCGACGACCATCAGATCCTTGAATGAGGAGTTTGTGCAGGATCCTATGATCACTTGCGCTACCTTCACACCCTCCAAATCCTTGACCTTCTTGACATTATCGGGTGAGGAGGGGCAGGCTATCAGGGGTTCAAGCTCACTCAGATCTAACTCGGCCTTCTCATCGTAGTCAGCGTCGGGATCAGCCTCTATCCTCTTCCAAGCCTCGCCTCTACCCTGAGCGTCCAAGAATTTCATGGTCATCCTGTCTGATGGGAAGACTGTTGAGGTTGCGCCGAGCTCAGCACCCATATTGGCTATTGTGGCCCTCTCAGGAACCTCCAGCCTCTCGACCCCAGGACCATAGTATTCCACGATCTTTCCAAGTCCTCCTTTGACAGTGTATCTTCTGAGCATCTCTAGGATTACGTCTCGCGCTGAGACCCAAGGATTAAGTCGACCTGTCAGTCGCACCCCGAGTATCTTCGGCGTCTCTAAATGGAAGGGTTCTCCAGCCATGGCCATGGCGACATCGAGTCCACCGGCTCCCAGAGCCAGCATCCCGCATCCGCCTGCGGTTGGGGTGTGACTGTCAGCGCCGAGGAGGGTCTTGCCTGGGGCTGCAAACCTCTCCAGATGGATGTGGTGTGATATGCCGTTGCCAGGTTTGGAGAAGTAGACGCCGAACTTCTTAGCGGCTGTCTGCAGGAATAGGTGGTCGTCCATGTTCTTGAAGTCTGTCTGTAATAGGTTGTGGTCGACGTAGCTTACTGAGAGTTCGGTATTCACTCTCGGTATGCCGAGGGCCTCGAACTCCAGGTATGTGAGGGTGCCTGTAGCGTCTTGGGTGAGTGTCTGGTCTATCTTCAGACCTATCTCTTCTCCAGGTTCCAGTCGGCCCTCAACGAGGTGTTCCTCCATGATCTTCTCAGCTACACTCTTACCCATCGGCTTTCAAACCTACAAATTCAATTAGGGAGACCGTGCTGCTCCTGCAGTAGCCGACCTCCACATATACACAGGGTCCAAGCCCAGATACAGTTCTTTCTACTCTTCATCGAATCATTCGTGAAGCAGTCGCCTATCTCTCCAGGGTCTGTCTTCAAGTCGGGAGTGGTATTTTTGCCTATTCACGCCCCGCGAGCACATCATCGATTGCTGGAAACGGCGGGTCTGGGCCGATCGAGGTGATCCTTCCGGTGGGGCATAGAGGGTGGCAGTCATTGCAGAGGGTGCATATCGCTGACTTTTCTGGGAAGAGGGCGATCTTCCTCTCCGCCCCTCTCCCAACGAATCCTATGGCTGAATCCCATGTCATGTTTACGCAGTAGCGCACGCAGAGTCCGCATAGGATGCATTTGGTCGGCTCGGTCTGGGTTTTTGATCGAAATCTTGATAGATCTGCTTTGTACTCGCTTGCCAGCTCCCGCATTTTTCCGGTGACCTCCTCACCTGCACTGGCCGCAGCCAGCTCCAGCACAGTCTTCCTTATCTTGTCGATCTTAGGAGTTCTCGTTCTCACTTCGAGTCCGGGCTCTGCTGGGTAGCAGCATGCTGCGACTATGCTGGTCCTTCCTTTCTTCTCAATCTCTACACTGCATATTCGGCAGGCACCGTAAGGCTCGAGTTCAGCATGGTAGCATAGAGTCGGTATCTCTATACCTGAGCTTTCCGCAGCCTCCAGGAGCGTCATCCCCTCTTTTGCCTCAACCTCCTTACCATCGATCTTGAGGATAACAGGTTTCATCGTCCTAACCTCCTCTTCGGATCGGCCTCATCCCTTTCTCGGGTGGTGGGGGGATAGGCTCTCCTGAAAGCCTCATCACCGCGTTGAATTTGCAGACTTGGTAGCATGCTCCACATCTTATACATTTTGTCTGTTCGATCCAGTGAACCTGACCTTTCTCGCCTTGGACTGCCTTAGTAGGGCATTCCCTCAGGCAGAGGAGGCAGGCCTGACACTTCTTCGGGTCGATGTAGTAGTCTACAAGTGCCCTGCATGATTTTGCCGCACACTGCTTCTTCTCCAGGTGCTGCCTCCACTCATCCTTGAAGTATCTGAGTGATGTCAGCACAGGATTCGCTGCGGTCCTGCCGAGGGCGCAGAGCGAGGCTTCACTCATAGTCTCAGCTATCTCCTGAGTCAGCTGGAGATCCTTTTCTTCACCGTTGCCTCTGCAGATATTTCGGAGTGTGGCTGAGAGTACTCTCAGGCCTTCACGGCAGGGGATACATTTCCCACATGACTCCTCAAGGAGGAAGTTCACGAAGTAGCTTGCAGCATCGACCATGCATGTATCCTCATCCATCACAACCATGCCGCCTGAGCCCATCATTGAGCCGACTCTCTCGAGTTCATCGAAGCCCACTGGCAGGTCGAGGTGTTCTTCAGGTATGAAGCCTCCTGAGGGGCCGCCTGTCTGTACAGCCTTGAACCTCTTCCCGCCCTTGATCCCTCCGCCTATCTTGTAGATCAGATCCCTTATGGTAATGCCCATGGGTACTTCTACAAGACCTGTATTCTCGACCTTGCCTACGAGTGAGAAGATTGCGGTTCCTGTGCTGCCCTCGGTCCCTATGCCTCTGAACCATTCAGCCCCCCTTGAGACTATGAGCGGGATTGTGGCCCATGTCTTGACGTTGTTCAGGCAGCTGGGTCTGCCCCAGAGGCCTTTGACAGCCGTGTGGATGTACTTGGGTCTGGGCTCACCGATCCTACCCTCGATTGCGGTCATGAGTGCACTGGACTCGCCTGAGACGAAGGCTCCGGCCCCTTTATGGATCTTGACCGTGAAGTCGAAACCTGAACCGACTATGTCTTGGCCGAGCAGCCCGTACTCCTCAGCCTGCCTTATGGCTTCCTGGACGTTCTCTGCAGCTATGGGGTACTCTTCCCTCACATAGATGTAGCCTTCATGTGAGCCGATAGTGTAGCCCCCTATGATCAGCCCCTCGAGGACGCTGTGTGGGTTGTCCTCCATCAACGACCTGTCCATGAAGGCGCCAGGGTCTCCTTCATCACAGTTGACTATCACATACTTAGGTTCTCCAGGAGCCTTCCTAGTCGTCTCCCACTTCATCCATGTTGGGAATCCTCCGCCGCCGCGACCGCGGAGGCCCGACCTTTTGACTTCCTCGAATACTTGGTCAGGCTTCATTTGGAATAGGGCTTTTATGA
>JAWCLX010000021.1:0-14339 GCA_038850385.1 Bathyarchaeia archaeon
ATTTCGTACTTAGCGCAACCTATCTAGTCATGACTATGCGGGAAGACATTGCCAAGCTAATAAACAAACTCCCACTACTGTGGAAGCCCCTGTACAAGCTTGTGCTCTTGAACTACGATGAAAATGAAAGAAAAAAGGTCGAGCAGATGGCATGGTGGCTAGCTTTATGCTTGGTGATATTGATGGCCTTACTTAGCGGAGGGGTGATACCTTGGATCTTCGGGTTGATGCCTTCACAAGCAGGCTGGTTCAGTGCGATACAAGGGCCCTACTTCCTCACTGGAGCGCTCACATCAGCTGTGGCTGCAGTAATAGTGGTAGCTGGCATCGCTGTGAAACTATTGCACTTGAAAGATCTGATCGAGGAGGAGGTCTTCAAGGGATTGAGCAAGATGCTGCTGATCCTCACGGTGATATACCTATGGTTCATTCTACATGAGCATATGACCGTTCAATACGCGGGTCCCCCTGCAGAGAAAGCGATCTCTGATGCTCTGCTCTTCGGCCCACTCTCAATACTCTTCCTGCCAGTACTGATCTTACTGATCATCACATCAGTTTACCTTGCTTTTCAGACCTTAGGTAATCGCTTTAGTCTGAGAACAACTGTCGCCTTTTCAGCCATACTGCTGTTTGTCCTATGGGTTAAGAGAGTATTGATAGTGACACCTTCGCTGCTCTATCCAAGACTCACAATGTACCCGGTTGGAAGCTATACCCCAACATGGGTTGAATACTCCATAATCATAGCGACCGTAAGCTTTGTGGCTTGGGGATTCATATTCTTCGCGAAGATATTCCCCATAATTGAGATAAGGGAGAGTGTGTAGTGACGATCAGCCTCGGATACTTTTTGATCTTCGGAATAGTTCTCGTGCCCGTCTACATGGCGGTTCTAGCCGCGTTCCTAGGACAACCCAGAAAGCCGAAGTTCGCCGCGCTCATGTACGGCGCAGCAGCTGCCCTGACAGTTACAGCAATAGTAGGTATCTGGATCTTTGGAATCTTGGTCTCATTGATTATTCCTTGAGTTGCGCAAAAAGTTTATCAAATATTGGCTCTTCCCACGTCATTTTCTAATATGTTAATAATATGGATGGGATCCACTTCTTTACAAACAGGCTCATTTGCGTTCATTCAATTCTGAAGGGCTAAAGTAGAACGTCTCTAATGCCTCTTCTCACTGAGCTTCCTGCATCCTATACACGGCTTTGATGTCCCAATATATCGGGACAAGACCACCCATCGTGTACAACCTCACAGAGTACGCAACCTCTCATAAGGATCTAGTCACGGGATACGTTCCTGCCTTGCACTCCTTGAACCAATCTGAGGAGGCATTTGACGAACCATTCTAAGTGTAGCAAAAGATGGACAACTATGAGGACGGTCAATGACACTCCCGCTATTTGGTGAATATCCGTCCAGAATTGGCGGATAGGTGCAGCAAAAGACCCGTCGGCTGATATTCTCCCTCCTCTGAAACCGAAACCGTCTCCGCACGGAACAGAAAGAAGCGCAATACCTGAGATCGCGCTGATCAGAAAGAACACCAGAGCCATAAGGTTTACGAAAGCATTGAATTGAACCTTCATCATGTGCGTCCACCTCTCGTTCGGCTTCTCACTACGCTCACTTAAACAGATCTGTTATGCTCGAAGTAACTCTTGTCCAACAAGCAGTATCCCAGTTAGCTCAACTAGTTCCGTCAACCGAAAAGAAGATTAACTATTCGCCACTGACACTCTGCAACCCGACTAATCTGGGGCGGAGACATGCACTCAACAAAACCAAAGCATCCACTATTTGATTCTTTGAAATGTGGCAAGTTACTAGAAATAGAGTTGCCTCTCATTGAAGAGGGTCTTCTGAAAGTCCTTCAGTCCACATCGAAAGCACGCCTTTTGTACGAAGCATCGCTTCATCCGATACTTTCAGGCGGTAAGAGGGTTCGACCGCTTCTAACTCTAGTCAGCTGTGAGTCTGTGGGAGGCGACTTTCGGAAGGCCTTGCCCGAAGCTATTGCTATTGAGCTCATACATACTGCTTCTCTGATACATGATGACCTTATCGATCAGGACTTGGAGAGACGCGGTTCGCCAACTGTTCATGTGAAGTACGGAGTCGATCTAGCAACTTTGGCAGGTGATCTACTGATCTCAAAGGCTATGCATATACTTTCCAGTTCACCTGGCAAAATCAGAGAAATTGTCTCTCAGGCATGCGTGCAGATGTGTGAAGGCGAGTGCATGGATATGATCTTCAAGAAGCATCCTGAGGCAGTTACAGAAGAGAACTATCTGGAAATGGCTAAGAAAAAGACGGGCGCCCTAGTAAGAGCGGCGGCGATGTGCGGAGCGATTATCGGAGGCGGTTCCAACCGGCAGGTGGAAGCACTGTCCAAGTACGGGGAATTTGTAGGTCTCAGTCTACAACTCAGAGATGACGTACAAGAGATCTTGATTGCTGTGGCAGGATGCGGAGCCGCGACTACCAATCGCCTTCTTGGCGAAGGTTCAAACTTGGTGCTGATACATTCGTTTAACAGCTCTGACAGGCCCTCACGGGATTCCCTAAGAAACTTGGTAGCCTCGAACGCGGGCTATCACAGAACAAGAGACGCTATACGCCTTCTCAGGAATTCAACATCTATCCACCATGTCCAAAATCTCTCGAAAAAATTCAAGGAAAAAGCTAAAAAGGCCGTCAGTGGAATGAATTTCTGTAATGAAGGGATCCTTGAAGACCTAGCCGAGATGGTCTCCCAGTACTAAACGACAACTTATCAAGCGGAGTGCGATGCCACAGCTGCTAGACCTTTAGAGGGAGAAGGACTGGTTTTTCCTAGAAACTACCGTTTGCGCAGCAACAAATGAAGAATCACCCAAATCAGAGTCGTGGAAGATAAACTCGAACGAGAAGTTCAAGCGTTATCGCCAAAAACAGTATGATCGCATACGTTGACGCAACCTTGAATGCCATAACTGAGTTTGTTTCCGATGCCTTTCTCGCTAACTGCAGACTCGACGTGACAGTAAAGAGTCCAAAAGCACTTGTTATGACTAGGTAGACAAAGCTCATTGGTGCGGCCAAAGAAAAGTAAATGTTCACTCCCAGCAGAGCAGCAAAAAATACTAATGCTAGCCTAGCCGTACCGGCAGGGGTGAGTCTTCTAACGAACGCTGGCACAGTCGTCCTAGCGACACCGCCATGGAGAGTTAATCCATGTGCGGGGCTGTAGACGAGTATGTGGCCCGCCTGCCAGAACACAGTCATCAGATAGATCAGCCAGATCAGTGAGTCGCTGAAGACTGTTCTCGGAGCAAATGCAGCATACCCCCCAATAGGGATGAGCCCAACTATGGGTGGCAGGCTGAGATAACCGACTCTGTCCCGCAAATACTTGGTATAGACTAGTCCAAGGGCTGCAGTCACCATCATGACTAAGAAGCATGTTCTGTTGAAGACTGTCAACGATATCGCAAGTCCTATGCCAAGAGATACAGTGGCTAGGATTAGGGCTTCGCGTGGCCGCACTCGTCCTGAAGGAAGCGGCCTCCTAGGCCAGATAGTCTCGTCTCGAATTCTGTCAACATAGTCATTGAAGGTATGCATAGCGCCAACAGATGCAAATACTGCGATGACGCCAAGAACTACCTGCAGCCATGGTGGTTCCTGGCTTGACGTTCTCATGAGAGCTAAAGCCGCACCGCTCCCGGCCATAGCGGCTCCCATAAAGTTCAGTTGAGGTCTAGTTATTTCAAGGATGGATAAGCTTCTCAAATGGATCCGTCTCATACCAATAACAAGCCGAGAGGTCCATAAATAACTAACCTAGGGAGATGAGTGTTCTATAGTTTATTCACTTCAGTTATTGTCTTAATGAGCCACTTGACGTATTTCATCAAAAAGTCGAATGGGAACTGTCGATATTTGCTTACCTTCATGATGGACCTGGAAATATGCTTCAGTACATAGTTTCTTCTGTTGTAGAATCTCTTGTAAGCAAACGTCTCCATCCGCTTTAGTTCTTCGTCATCAAAGTCACTATAAGGAATCGCCTTGAAGAACAATGAATGATCAGGATCCAGATTTATGGTCCATTGAATTAGTTTTTCATAGTCACTCCAAGTCTCTCCAGGGAAGCCGAATACCACATTTGCTACTGGAAATATTCCTGCCTCATGAGCATCGGAGAAGGCTCTCCTGACAACGTCCCCGTATCCGCCTCCCGCAGGATTCGGTGTTGATGTGATCACCCCACATTCAACCCCGAAGAACAGAGCTAAGCAACCGGCCTTTCGCATCTTGATCATCAACTCCTTAGAGACATCTATGCCGGTGCTCATGCAGGCCCACATGATATGCAGATCTCTCCTGTTGATTTCGTCTGTGATCGCTTCTACTCTTCTAAGATCTTCTGTGAAGAATTCGTCAAAGAACAGAAGCATGGAAGGCTTATAGGTTGAAGATAAATGCTCCATCTCATCGACGACTATGCTCGGCGTCTTGCCCCGCCATCTGCCCTGAAACATCTCTGGTACTATGCAGTATCTGCACTTTCGGGAGCAGCCTCTGCTTGAGGAGAGAGTGCAGATAGGGATGCTGCCGCATATCCTGTAACATTCCATGGGGAGAAGATGAAATGCTGGAAAGGGCAGACTGTCAAGGTCAGGTATCAATGGGGCCTCAGGGTTGATCCTTACTTTTCCAGCTTCCTTGTAGGCCACACCATTTAGACATTCTAGACTGCGGCCAGACTCGGTCAACTCAACCAGTCTAGTGAAGACATTCTCCCCTTCACCGCGCACAATCACATCGACATTCTCATTCTTGATCAGTGTTTCAAGGTCGTAGTTGGCGTGAGGTCCTCCAAGAACTACTGTTGCCCCCAAGTGTCTGGCGATCTTTGCCACATCTAGGCTCTGCTTCACTCGTGTGATGGAGCAGTAGATTCCAACTATGTCTGGGTCTGCAGCCTTCAGCTTGGATTCGAGTTCTTCCGAAGACATATCTTGAGCCGACGCATCTATGATGCTAGGTCTATACCCTTGCTTCTCGAGGTAAGCTGCAATATACGCGAGTCCCAGTGGTGGGGCTTTCAGCCCAAAGATCCTCTCGTGGCAGAGAGGATCACTTGCAGGATGAACTAGTATAACCTTCATGGATACAACTCACATTCATTGATTCTTAATGACGTGAGGATAGGATACCGAGTATTCGAAGTCAGGTAGCGTATTTCGATGGACATTTTGTAAGTATCTGCCTCGCCGCAAAGGAGCCGTCAGGATTCAGTCTGCCTATGACTACGATGCGGATCCCTTCCATGAAGTTCTGTGGGATAGGTCCAAAATAAGAGACTTTTATGGAGGCTGGACCGTCTATGAGGGTGAAGCTTAGACCCTCTGGATTCCCGCCTTCGAGTCTCGTGACGTTGCCGATCAACTGAATATCCCTGCCGACATATCTTTCAGGGTGCTGCTTAACCTCAGAGACTGAGAGATAGGGATTCATCACGGAGGTAGACGCCTGATAGAATAGGTATCCAGCCGCAAATAGGGCGGCTCCCAGAGCCAGTATCTTATACAGCTTCAAGTTGACTTCTAACCAGTATCACTTCTTCAGCCTATCAACAGCAATTGACAGTCTCCTGATCTTCGAGTGAAGCCAAAGAAGGTACAGGAATATCAAACCTAGGAAGACAAGGGAGACCGCGAACAGCAGCTGCATAGAATCCAACTCTTACCTCCTCTCAACGTAGCCTTCGAAACCGTTGACAAGTCCGTATGTTCTAAGCGTCAGGTAGAACATCCAGACGAATAATAATGTTATCCCGAGCATCGAGACGACCAAAGTTAGAAGAATAGGCGACTCGACACCTAGACGGAGCCCTAGAGACGGCAACAGAGGCATCGGGTGGAGTGTAGCCCACAAGACCGCAGAGAAGTAGCTTAGCGGAACGCTGATGAATAACAGCACGCCCAAGACTGCTGAGACTCTGGCTCGGCGCTCCCTGATGCTTATCGACATTCTGAAACTGACGTAGCCGAGATAGGCTAGCAGAAGTATCAAAGTGGCTGTCTCCCGCGGATCCCAGTTCCAGTACAATCCCCAAGCAAGCCTAGCCCATATGGAGCCTGTGATCAACGTAATCGTGCTGAAGAGGATGCCGAGTACTGATGAGGAGGCGGCGTAGAGGTCCCACTTCAAGTTCCCAGTCCGGAGGTATAGGACGCTGCTGATGAACGTGATTGCGAAGGCGAGATAGCAGACCCAGGCTGAGGGTGTATGTATGAAGAAAACCCTGTATGAGTCTCCTAGAAGCCTCTCAGGGGGAGCCCAGATGTAGATCATGTAGAGAGCAAGAACGTTGACTGCAAGTACTATGGCTGCGGGACATCGGCTCCTCATGGCTTTTCATCAATCATACAGCACATATTCAAACGTTATCCACAGAGCCGCGGAGAACAGCAGAAGATATCCGAGGTTAAGCTGGATCTCCGGAAGCACAGCATCTGGGGTCGCGCCGACAGCAAGTTTGCCTGTTGCAAGAATGGAGGGAATCAGCGTTCCAGGGATCAGGGGAAGAGATAGAGCAGGGATCATGAGCCCCCTCGACTCTGAATACATTGTCAGCGATGAGACGGTGGAGCCTACGATTGAAAGATCAAGTATCCCCAGAACCAGAACAAACACAACGAGCAGACCATCTGAGTTGAAGGTGTAGTTGAGGATGATCATGCTTGAGGGGACGATGAGGACTGTACCTAGACTCATAAGGGCAAACGTGTACAGCGTCTTTCCAGCCAGAACGGCTTGAGCGGATATAGGTGCCAGCCTGAGCCCGTCGAGCGTTCCCTTATCCATCTCTCGTATAAAGACAGTTGCGAAGCAGAGTATGCTGATGAATAGGATCGACATCCAGAGGACAGCGGGGACGAATTCACGAACATTAGGGTTGGAGGGTCCTATGGCAAATGCGAACAGAAGATTTGAGAGCAAAGCAAAGATCAGAACTGAGTGGATTTCGTATCTTCTTCTCATCTCCAGACGGAGATCCTTGAGGAGGATCTCCCAAACATCCGCTAGAAAAGAAACGATTCCTTTGAGTCCATCCTTCTGTTCCATAGAACTTCACTTTTCAGGGTAACGAAGCTCTGCAAGCTCCCCCATCTTCAGAATGCAAACTCTATTAGAGATCTCCTCCACAACCTCGAGACTATGCGTGGAGAAGATGACTGTAGAGTATTCTCTCGCAGACCTGAGGAATCTCCTAAAGTATTCGAGGCCTTCAGAGTCAAGTCCAGAGAGGGGCTCATCCAGAAGCAAGAGCTTCGGATTATGAATAGCAGCTCTGATTATGTCAAATCTTTTTCTCAGTCCGCTCGATAAGGTCCCAACAGGATCTTCAAGTCTATCTTCTACGCCGAATAGGGATGACTTGTGGAATACAAGCTCCCCTGCCTCCTCTCTGTCTCTGCAGCCGTAAAGGCGCAGATAATATGTGAGGTTCTCCATGCCAGTCAACTCATCGTAGAGCAGGCTGTTGTGTAGAGAGACCCCGATCAGCCCTTTAACCAGCCGCGGCTGACGCAAAACGTCGTAGCCGGCGATCGTAACTTTCCCACCTGTGGGTTTCGTGAGTGTCGCCAGGATCTTAATGAGAGTAGACTTTCCAGCTCCATTAGGCCCCGCAAGACCGAAGATCTCATGTTCATCAACTGCAAAGCTAACGTTTCTCAGCCCGAATCTACTCTCATACTTCTTCGAGACATTTGAGAGTCTCACGAGGTGTGATGGGGGATTCACTCTGTCAACACTACACCTAGCAGTAGCTTCGAGGTCTCTTCAAGTTGGCGGTGTCTCCACTCGGACCCCTTCAGTAATAAATCCTTTGAAGACCGACGTCAGGGAATAGGGAAGCCTCATAGCTTGCATAGCATTCGAAAGCTAATCTGAGACTAAAAGTAATAAAAGGGACTCGAATATCTGAGGCTGGGAGTTCAGCTTGCTTGGAGCTGATGAAGAGTTAGGCGACTGGAGAAGGACTTGCTACTCTACTGATGTGACTCCGGAGTTGGAAGGAAAAGACGTCATTATCTTCGGCAGGCTCACTAGTGTACGCGAACAAGGCGGTATCACGTTTCTGGTGCTCCAAGACATGAAAGGAATAGTTCAGGCGACTGTCCATAAAGACAAGTCCACCCCAGCTCTTCTCGAGAAGGTGGAAAGCCTCAAACAGTACAGCTTGATCGGGATAAAAGGGTCGGTTAAGAGTATCTCAAAAGCTCCGCATGGAGCTGAAGTAGTCCCATCAGAGATCAGGGTGCTGGATGAGCCTCGGAAAAGACTGCCCTTCGACCCATATGGGAGGACTGAACAGGGCATAGACAAGCGGCTTGACCTCCGCATGGTCGACCTATTGAGGCCCCGCTCCCAAGCTATCTTCAGGGTCAGAAGTGTCGCTCTGAATGCTACTAGGGAGTTCCTGCATGGTGAGGGATTCATCGAAGTCAACACGCCGAAGATAATCGCCTCAGCAACCGAAGGCGGCTCAGCCCTTTTTCCACTCCTCTACTATGATAAAGAGGCCTTCCTAGCGCAGAGTCCACAACTATTCAAGGAGCAGCTGGCATGTGTCTTCGAGAAGGTCTTCGAGATAGGATCTATCTTCAGGGCTGAACAGTTCCGGACACTCAAACATCTCAGTGAGGCGACCTCTGTCGATGTCGAGCAGGCCTACGTGACATACAAAGACGTTATGGAGCTCCTTGAGAGAATGATCTCGCATTTGATAGAGTCGCTGAACTCCAAGTGTAAAGGTGAACTCTCAACTCTTCAAGTGAGTCTTGAGCCGCTGAAGCCACCTCTCAAGAGGATCACCTACGATGAGGTTCTCAAAGTCGTGGAGAAGGAGGGAGTGAAGGTTGAGTGGGGCGAGGACTTGTCCACACCTGCCCTGAAAGTCTGTTCGAAGCTCTTCCAAGGTTACCACTTCATAATCGACTGGCCGACTTCTTCCAAGGCCTTCTATCTCAAACCCAAGAGTAACAATCCAGAGTTGTGTGAATCATTCGACTTCATGTATGGCGGCGTCGAGCTTGCCTCTGGCGGCTCAAGGATAAGCAACAGGAAAGATTTGAGCAGAAGGATCAGGGAGCAAGGGCTGAACCCCAAGAATTTTGAGTATCACCTAAGGATGTTCGATTATGGTGTGCCCCCGCATGCAGGCTGGGGTCTAGGGTTTGATAGGCTGGTGATGGTCTTTACAGGCGTCGAGAATATTCGCGAGGCAGTCCTTTTCCCTAGGGATCCTCAGAGACTCACTCCATAAAGGATGGTTTACTATTGGCTAGAGAGAAGCAGGTAACAAGAGAAAAGGTAAGGCATCTAGCGTGGCTTTCGAGAATCAAGATCTCCAAGGCTGAGGAACGAAAGTACGTAGAAGAGATGAATGAGATCCTGAGATACTTCAGGAAACTCGATGACATAGACACCACCGGAGTTCCGCCGACCTACCATGTAGCTGATTTCGTGAACGTTATGAGGGATGATGAACCGCAGCCAAACCTCCCCAACCAGCTCCTAGGGATAGTCCCTGCTAGAAAGGGCAGGTTTGTGAAGGCGCCGAGAATAGTCTAGTTGAGCCTCATTGTCAGACCTCTTACAACTCCCAGCCTCAATATTAACCAGCAAGATCAGAGCTCAAGAGGTCTCGGCTGAAGAGTACATCAGGAAATGCTATGAAAGGATAGGAAAGGTCGAGAAGAGAATTCATGCCTTCATAACCTTAACCGAGAATCTGGCTCTCGAGAAAGCCCGTGAAGTAGACGCGAAGATCCGGAGTAACAGGGGCGTCGGCTCCCTAGCTGGCGTGGCTGTCGCGGTGAAGGACAACATCTGCACGCTCGGTGTGAGAACTACCTGTGCCTCAAAGATGCTTGAGAGCTTTACACCTCCATACGATGCAACTGTTGTTGAGCGGCTCAAGTCACAGGACGCAGTCATCGTCGGGAAGACGAATATGGATGAGTTCGCGATGGGCTCCTCCACGGAGCACAGCCGATTCGGGCCGACACGCAACCCGTATGATTTGAGCAGGGTGCCCGGCGGCTCCTCTGGAGGAAGTGCAGCTGCCGTAGCATCTCTGGAGGCTACGCTCGCACTAGGATCGGATACGGGTGGGTCAGTCCGGTGCCCAGCAAGCTTCTGTAACCTTGTCGGCCTCAAACCGACCTATGGCCTAGTCAGCAGGTACGGCCTCATAGCCTACGCGAACAGTCTGGAGCAGATCTCACCGATAACGAGATGTGTGGCTGATGCAGCGTTGCTCACAGACGTCATAGCTGGACATGATCACCGTGATAGCACCTCGATTGGTGCAGGTCGATCAAGCCTCAGCAGACACTTGGTTGAGGACGTTGCCGGTATGAAGATAGGGGTCCCACAGGAGTTCTTCGGGAGAGGTACAGATAGAGGTGTCTCAAAGGCCGTCTGGAAAGCCATCACAAAGCTTGAGGAGCTGGGGGCCTCCTACACGGAGATTAAGCTTGAATGCTTAGATTACGCACTCGCCTCATACTACATCATAGCCATGTCTGAGGCGAGCTCTAACCTTGCACGGTATGACGGGTTAAGATACGGCTTCAGACTCGAGGATGATGGGTATGACTGGAGCACAGCGTTCTCGCGGAACAGGCGATCTGGGTTCGGGGCTGAGGTTAAAAGGAGGATAATGCTTGGAACTTTTGCTCTCTCAGCAGGCTACTATGATGAGTACTATCTGAAGGCGCAGAGGGTCAGGACGCTGATAAGACAGGGGCTTGAAAAGGCCTTCAAGAGTTTCACGTTGCTGGCAGCGCCGACTATGCCGATCCTGCCCTTCAGGTTGAAAGAGAAACTTCTTGATCCCTTGGAGATGTACATGTGTGATGTTGACACTGTCGTCGCTAATCTTGCAGGAATACCTGCCATATCTGTTCCATGCGGCTCTAGTCGAGGCCTACCTGTCGGGATCCAGTTCATGGCTCCCGCCTTCAGGGAGGATCTCCTGATAAGGGCTGCCTACACGCTTGAGCAGAACCTCGATCAGACTGGCTTGAAACTGAAGATCTAGAGGATTGAAAGATGCAAGAGGTGACTGAGTTAAGGGTTAAGATAGGCCTTGAAGTTCACTGTCAACTGACCAGTCTGAGGAGCAAGCTGTTCTGCGGCTGCTCAGCCGACTACAGACAGAGTGAACCGAACACGCATATCTGCCCTGTCTGTATGGGGCTGCCAGGAACATTGCCTGTAGTCAACAGGAGAGCGGTTGAGGACGCTGTTTTGGCTGCTCTCGCATTGAATATGGAGGTAAGTTCGAGGACGCTCTTCTACAGGAAGAACTATTTCTATCCCGATATGCCGAAGAACTTTCAGATCTCGCAGTACGACAGGGCTGGTGGCATACCCATTGCCAAGAACGGCTATATAGAACTCGACGGAGGGAAGGTTGTTCGCATAACGAGACTGCAGCTTGAAGAGGATCCTGGTAAACTCAGCTATGAGGGTACGATAGAGACGTCGAGGGTGACCCTAGTAGACTATAACAGGGCAGGAGTGGCTCTCATCGAGATAGTGACAGAGCCTGACATGAACTCTCCAAGAGAGGCCAGGGTCTTTCTTCAGAAGTTACGTTCGATACTTGAGCATCTTGGCATCTCGAGTGGAGAGCTTGAAGGATCGATGAGGTGTGACGCAAACATCTCGATCGAGGGTGGAACGAGAGTCGAGATAAAGAATATATCATCTTTCAAGGAGGCTGAGAGAGCTCTCAACTTTGAGATCACGCGGCAGAGAAACCTGCTCAGGAAAGGGATGCGTATCGGCCGAGAGACAAGACACTGGGATGAGACAAGAAGAATAACCATATCTCTGAGGGTTAAGGAGGAGGAGGAGGACTACAGGTACTTCCCCGAGCCTGACCTCCTTCCAATAGTGATCACAACTGAACAGATTGAGAGCAGAAAGAGAGCTATGCCTGAGCTTCCGTACAGACATAAAGAGAGGCTTATGACTCAGTACGGGATCTCACTACAGAACGCTGAGGTTCTCACAGAAAACAAGGCGCTTGCAGTGTTCTTTGAGGAGTGCGCTAGAGAATATGAACGTCCAGATCTGCTAAGCAACTGGCTTGTTGGAGATCTTCTATCATACCTGTACGAGATGGGTCTGGAGCTGAGGGAGACTAAGATCACGCCTGAGAATGTGATATCGATGCTCAAGCTCATCGACTGTGGAACGATAAGCGGAAAGATCGCAAAAGACGTTCTCAAGGAGATGCTGCTGACAGGAAAATCTGCAGAGGAGATAGTCGAAGAGAAGTCAATGAAGAAGATAGCTGATGAGGAGTATCTGAAGCAATTGACGGAGAAGATATTCGCTTCAAATCCAGGTGCAGTAAGGGATGCGCTCAGAATGGAGAAGGCGGTACGGTTCCTAGTAGGTCAGCTGATGAAGGAGACATGCGGAAAGGCTGACCCTCAACTCGCTAACATGATAATAAAGGAAAGGCTGAAAAGGCTTAGAGACGAAGAATCCAGATGAGGCTTTCCGAAGTTTATTGAATACTATGCTGGAGGGGCCACTTGATTCACAGCATGATCAGCAGTTCTCGCTTCAACTCAACCCTATGTTCTACTTCACATAATCGATGAGATAGCGTATCTGGGCAATCTCGGCCTGGCTTCCGGTTCTTCGTCCGGTATTCCTAGAGGGAGAAGAGCCACTACGCATAGACTGTTAGGCAGACCCAGAGCTTGCTTTACCTTCTCCTCGTCAAAGAGCCTTACCCAGCAGGAGCCGAGACCGAGCTCGACAGCCGCAAGCACGATATGTTCTACAGCGATCGCGACATTAAGCATGGTTGTAGGTACTCTCTCATGCATCTCAGCTGAGGAAGCTCTCTCCACACGTTTCATAAGCGCCTCCTCAGACTCTCTACTAAGGCGAATGTCGCCTCTGCTGATCAGTTCCTTACTTCGATCTTTCGCTGCTTTCCATGACAGCAGGTCGCCACAACACACCATAACTACAGGTGCTTCCATGAGAAACTCCTGACTGAAGGCTGCCCTGCAAAGTCTGGCCTTCAGCCGCTCATCCTTGACTACGACGAATCTCCATGGCTGAATATTTGAGCCTGATGGCGCAAGCCTCGCCGCCTCTATAAGTGTCTCGATACTCCCATCTGATAGAGGGGTCTTCTTGAATCTTCGGATGCTCCGCCTTTTCCGTATGGCCTCCAGCACATCCAACAGGGCCACCTCGAATATGGCCCTTTGGGAAACTCTTAAGTGTGCGGTTGCTGAGTGGTCTTGTGCTATATAAGCGAGAGTAAACAAGATGTCGTTCGAAGAAATTCCAGAAACTGGAGCTCCTAAATCAGCAGGCAGCTCTGAGCCTGCGGAGTTCGTGAAAGTAGAGAGTCTGACTCCAAACTCGAGACAAGTAAACACTGTCGTGAAGGTTGTCTCGAAGAGTCCGGTGAGAGAAACTATCTCAAGGAGGGACGGTTCAGTTCACAAGGTGACTGACGCTCTGGTAGGCGATGAAACAGGCGCGATATACCTGACCCTCTGGGATGACAATATAGAGAGCGTCAAGGAGGAATCAGTGCTCGACATAAAGAATGCGTACATCTCCTTGTTCAAGGGATCGATGAGGCTTAACATAGGTAGATATGGAAGCCTCGCACCCTCAACCCAGATAATCTCCACTGTGAATACCTCGAATAACCTCTCAGACAAGCAGTATGAGGATCAGCGGCGCTTCGGATTCAGGCCACGGTATGGTGGAGAAGATAGGCGAGATAGGGGAAGAGGCTACAGAAGATTCGGCTCCAGAAGAAGATACTAGCCTTTTTCAGATGACGCGACGCAGCGTCATCCCAACTTCTTTATTCTTGTCCATACTCAACCCAGTAAGACTCCCCAGTCGACAGGCTCTCCTTCTTCCATATCGCTGCCTCACGCTTGGCCCGCTCAACCGCCTCGACAAGAGCTGGGAAGACATCCTTTCTCGATCTGCCTGCGACCATGACGACGAAGATCAGGTCTCCAAGACTAAGCTTTCCTGTAACGTGATGGATAAGGCAGTCAACAACGCCTGGGCGGTTCCTGATGTCTTCAGATATTTTGCGGAAAGTCTCCTCAGCCCTTTCCTTGTACGCCTCCAACTCTAGTGAGGTAACCTCTTCATTCTTGTCTGTGAATCCTTTGACGAAGCCGAAAAAGGAGGCGACACCGCCAACCTCCTTGAACCTTTCATTAGCCCTTATGAAGTCGAGGAGGCTCTCGATCGAC
>JAWCLX010000022.1:0-14027 GCA_038850385.1 Bathyarchaeia archaeon
GATCCGAGGACAGATTGTATGCTCTCTCAAGCTGCTCCTTCGCCTCGACGTTGCCGACGTATGCAAGTGCTAGGGACTCGAGGATGGTCATGTCAGCTACTCCGAGTCTCAGTTTTCCTAGAGCCATCCTGACGATGTACTTGGCCTCTCTCGGGGTCGCGTCATTGAGAAGACTGCAGAGCAGCCTGATCTTTGCCTCGACGGAGCCGGTTCCGGCCTCACGGGCGATCTTATCAAAGACCGCATAGACATCTTCCACCTTGAGGGGCCTCCTCGACAGGGTCTGCTGGGCTCTTTGTCGCAGCAACTTCTCAGCTGTCTCTCCAAGGTCTCCAGTCGCCTTGTAGCTGGACTCCACAGTCTTCACCGGCTTCCCTGACGCTGTGGACAACGCGCGGACCAGAAGCTTCTCCGCTATGCCAAGTTCTATTCCAAGATAGTCAGGATACAATTTACCTTGGGTGAGGTAGACTATCATCTATTCTATCATAGGCGTCGACCAGGATCGAGTACTTCAAGCCAAGCACCGTTCTGATTGCTAGGGTGGAGGGATTTGGAGAGTCAACTCTTGTACGTCTCTTCATGGATGACTTCTGAGAGATTCCTTCTTCTCTTCGCTGCCGGCATATGTCTTGGATATCCGACTGGAATCAATGCGACAGGTTTGATCCCTGGACCTGTTCTCACGATGTCTGACACCAAATCTTCATCGAAGGCGCCGACCCAACACGTGCCGTACCCCATCCCCCAGGCTGCGAGGAGCATGTTCTGTATGGCTGCTGCAGTGTCTTGTATCGCGTATAGCTCTAGACCTCTTCGGCCGTAGACGCTGGCTGACCTCTCCTGATTCGCCAAGACGACTATGACGACTGGAGCTTCTGCAACGAACTCCTGACCATACGCAGCCCTGGCCAGGGCTTCCTTTCTCCGCTGATCCCTGACCACGATGAATTCCCATGGTTGAAGGTTTCCAGCAGACGGCGCCATCGTACCGCACTCAAGGATCATTTTGACGTCGCTTTCTGCGACCTCCCTCTCCAAGAAACTCCTTATACTCCTTCTATCCCTGATGGCGCTGAGAACGTCTAGGTGTTTGCGACTGGTAGATGCGTCAGGGGAAGGTTGAGACATCCACCATCTACTTGCTCGGATTACTCCACATGAACTCTGAAGAGATCCATGTCGACACCGATCTGTGTCAGGAACTCCTTTGATGCATGCTCGACATCCTTTGACTGTGTGATGTACCTCCCAACTATCAGGATGTCAGCTCCCGCCTTAAGTGCGGCTGAGATGTTGCTTGGCTCTATACCTCCTGCCACGGCCACGAGGAGCCTTTGGTCCTTATATTTCAGCTTTATCTCCTTGATAAGCTCCCAGCGGGTTTTCCCTCCACGCTCCTCGTCTATCCCTCTGTGAAGGATCACAACATCAGGAGGATCCCTCAGTGATTCGAGTGTCTTCAATGGGTCAGCAACGTCCATCATATCTATGAAGGCGTAGATTCCAAGTCTTCGAGCCTCGTAGATGAACCTTTCAAGAGTCTCGCGGGATGCCAGTCCTGAGGCTACGACCGCGTCAGCGGTCTCCTCAAAAGCTAGGTCAACCTCGACTTGACCAACGTCCAGAGTCTTCAGATCCGCGACTATGAAGACATCTCTTGCGACTTGGCGAAGTTCCTGTATGACGCCTGTACCATATTTCTTTATGAGTGGTGTGCCAGCCTCGAATATCACTCTGTCGCTCCTCGGGACCTGTGAGATTATCTTTTTCGTCCTCTCCAGGTCAGGTATGTCCAGGGCTATCTGGAGATAAGGCGGCATCCACAGTCTTGGAATCCTGAAACCCATGACAGGGTGTGTCGCCCTATCCTTGTCGTATATGATCTTCTCAACTGTAGGGTACTTGCTCAGAGCCCTCCTTATCGCAAGTTTCGCTGCGCCGTAGTTGTATTGATAGATCTTTCTGTAGTCCTTGGCTTCAGGGTGTACGAAGACACTGCAGAGGACGACCCACTCATCGACGACATCCTTCGGGATTAGACCTTCCTCCACAGAGTCTGCAACCGCCTTTGCCACGCCTGCTTGAGCGGGGCCGAATATCTTAGCCGCTTCAGAGATGTCCTTGACTGTCACCTTCGGGACTACGAGCGTGTACGGCTTCGAAGGAAGGTTCGGCCTAATGACTGCTAAAAGCGGGGTGTGGCCTGCTGAGTAGTTTCCGAGATTGTTGGCGAAGGCTTGCCCTACAGGGCCATCCTTAGTTCCCATGAGCAGATCTACATGAGCGATCTCAGGTTCCTTCCCGACCAGAGCTTCACCTATGAGGTACATGAGAATACCATCCCCGCTGACTCGCCAGCGATCTAGAACAGGACCTGCCAGTTTATAAAGGCGTTATCATCCGCTTGACTGACGGCGGGTCTGATGGAGATTGACGCCGGCTCGGAGCCGTATCCAGTGGTACAGGTACATTTGGGCGTATCCTGCATATCGACCGAAGAGTTGTCGACCGAATGCACTTATGCTATCGTAGTCCTTAGCTGTCAGCCTAGACCGACACCTGATCCTTCTGACCAGTTCGGGCTTCAAGCGGGTGTGATAAAGTTGAGCAACAGCTCTCGAGACCCACACATCAACAGGAAACGCCTCGAGTTTCTCGAGAGAAAAGAGGAGAATGCAATCAGACACTTTCCTCCCAATACCATGATCAAAGGAGATCAAGGTTGATCTCGCATCCTCGTAAGACATCCTCCCCAAAGCGTCGAAGTCTATGATCCCGTCAGAGACCAACCGCGCTATTTTCTTCAGTTCAAACGCTTGCCTTCTACCGTATCTCAGACTGCACCTCACAAGCTCAATAGGCTTAACACCCAGTATCGATTCTGGTTCGGGAAATCGATAGTAGACATGCCCTCCCCACTCAATCCTATCTCCGAACCTGCAGCACATGTTATTCAACATTCTCTCGATGACTGGAATGCTGCAGTTTCTCGAGAGGATGTAGGAGACCAAGCATTCCCAAGGATCCTGCCTCACTATCCTTACGCCCCTCACGTCTGCGAAGACCTTGCGGACCAAGTCATCCCTAGATAATTCCCTCAGTATCGAGTCTAGGTCATCGTCTAACCGCAAGAAGCGGGCGACACTAGACTCTGCCAGCAGAGAGGCGGATTCCACCTCCAAGAGTTCACCCTTCTGCCTCATTCTGGTAGGCACACCGTCGACCATGCCGAGCCACCAGCCGCCCTGCCTGACCCATCTGAAGACTTGACCGCAAGACAATGTGTCATCTAGGCTGATCGGCCTGGAGGGCTGGTCAAGTTGGATCTCCACCAGTCCGACTCCCCTACCCAGTACTCGCTGGAGATTCTCTCAGATCTCGCCTGATGACGAGCATACTGTCTAGATGAAGATCAAATTCAGCAAGGAAATCTATCAGTCTCAGGACTGGAATCACGGGGACTCTGCGGAAGGTTCTGACTTCAATATCAGCCAGAGTAACCAGCGCTGGAACCAAGACTATCCTAGGAAGGTCGCCTATTCCAAGTCTGGGACCGTATCTGCCAAGCTCCATCGCCAACGCTTCTGTCCTCTCAACTTGCCTTTCAACGGCCTCCGAGAGGCGACTGAAGGAGAGGCCACGACCCCAGTGCTTACAGTCTATGCAGATCATGTGCGGGCCCCTCCGGCCTATGATGTCTATTTCGTACCTCCGCTTGCCATGCTTGACGATGAACCTGACGTATACCTTGAAGGCATTCGCTCGGAGGGCTTCAGCCGACATCTCCTCGAACTCCCTGAAGTCTAGGGATCTGGAGACCATCTCAAGTCGAGCTCCATTCCTCACCGCTTCAACAGCAAGTCTGAGTCTTCCTACACTGTCGATATCTACGACTGAGCCTCTGCACGTCAAGAGGCGAGAGGAGGCTAGGTCGGTTATCAAGGATCTCACTCTGCTGTACGGGTACCCGGATACTGTCCCTATCTCCGACAGCACCGTCTTTTTGCCTTCACAAGTCTTCTTCAGGAGCGCCAGTACAATCTCCAAGTCTGCTGCTTGGAGACGTCTGGTTTCATCGTGAGTCGACTGCAACTGGCTCAACGACTTATCTTGGCGGTGCTACGAAGCACAGGATAATGATGAGGATCACGACCGAGTAGGAGGCTCTCCGCCCACGTGATAGCGGAGATATGTTCTCTAGCGGTTCGGCTGCAGCCCAAGCCTGTCGGCTTGCAGTCATAAGCATTACTAGGAACAGTGCGAAGAACCAGTATCCGCTCACAACCAAGACGGTCAGCCCGATTACTGAGGCGAACCTGTGTCCTCTCGAACCGAAGACAGCTCTTGCAACGTGTCCACCGTCGAGTTGCCATATCGGCAGTAGGTTGAGGAAGGTTACCAAGGATCCGACCCAAGCGGCAAAGAGGATCTGAGCTAAGATGAGTGTCCATCCCTGCGGCGAGGTGAAGACGCCGAAGACCTCCGCCAGCCAGAATATGGCTGAGAAGACCAGTGGGGAGCTCGGCCACATGACTGGGCCGACGAGGTTCTTCTCCTCAAGGATCTTGACCTGAGTCTCTGGGACGTGGACGCCCAGAGCCATGCTCAAGACCGTAACAATCATTAGTGTGAGAAAACCTGAGAGGGCACCTGCGACCCCAATATCGAAGAGCTCGTCCCTGTTTGTCGGAGGGTCCTTGAGCGATATTAAAGCCCCAAAAGTTCCAAACGGCGGGAAGCCCGGGATGAAATATGGTGTTGAGGCTGTTAGTCCGTGCCTGTTGCATGCTATCTTGTGACCTAACTCATGCGAACCGATTATTCCCGCTAGGCAGGTGGTGTATAGCGCCGCTTGGAAGTAAGGGCTTGCTTTAGGCATCAACATTATGCTCCAAAGCTCATTCTCGGTCCATAAGATGTAACCGGCAATGTATATTGTGAAGAGCGTCACCACTAAGAGGACTATGCTGAGGCTTCTCCTGTCAGCCTTGACAGGTGGTTTGTTGAAGACTTTCAGGATGAGACCTGTTCCGCCGTGTCTAAGTATCGGTAAGAGCTGGAGTGAGCCAAGCCTTGCGGTAAGGGTCTTGAAACGGTCCTTGACAGGGATGGCTCTTACTATGAACGTAGGGATTCCAGCAACATCCAGAAATGCGTCTTGCACATCGAACTGTTCACCCACCAGCGTCTTCAGTTCGGAGAGGGAATATGGTCCGCGGTAGGCCAGTCTAGGGGGGCCCGCCTCACTCAAGTGATCATCTTCCACCAATAGATAGCGCTAAGAGTTTGAGCTTCACGATTTAAATCTGGCGCAACGCCGATGCCTCTCAGAGACGGGTCTTCTGTAAACTCTTATATCAGCGATGTCTAATCCACGGGCGATAATGAAATGAACTTGGCCTCCGAAGTGACGCTTAGAAGGTTTACGAATGAAGATCTGGAGGAGGTTATGAAAATCAATAGGTGTTGTCTGCCTGAGAACTATAGCGCCAACTTCTACATTGAAATCTACAGGAACTGCCCAGATGCATTCCTTGTTGCAGAGGCTCAAGGCAGACTTGTCGGCTACGTTATGTGCAGGGCTGAGAGCGGCCTCTCAGACTTCATTCGCATGAAGCCTGTCAGAAAAGGCCACGTCGTCTCTGTGGCAGTCATGCCTGAATATAGGAGGCTTGGAATCGCCAGGTCACTGATGTCCTCAGCCATAACAGCGCTCTCCACGTACGGCTGTTCCGAAGTCTTCGTGGAGGTCCGAGTCACGAATGAGCCGGCGATCCAGCTCTACAAGAAGCTTGGCTTCGAGATGATGAGGAGAGTCCCACGGTACTACTACGACGGCGAGGACGCCTACGTCATGTCTTTCAAGATTGGCAGCGAGCCATGAGACAAGTCCTAAACACAACAGCTCCAAGAGTTCCTTTTCACGCACATCTTCCGTTTAGGGCCGCCTGCTCGCGGAGCCTTGGGCGAATCGCAGACTATTTTTCTCGCGCCCCAGACTCGATATTGCCAAACCCTTAAGTCTAACAGTGATAATCAATATACCCTGACAGTAGGTATGCTGCTCTCTCTTAGGGAGGAGTTCCCTACAATCTCCGATATTGCATACCAGGAATACCGCCGGCACCTCCACGTAGCCGACGTGATGACTACACCTGTCTTGAGTGTAAGTCCAAGCGCAACAATGGAGGACGCGGCGAGGATCATGGGGGAGAGGCATGTGGGAAGCTTAGTGGTCACAGAAGGGGTGACTCCCATCGGGATTGTGACGGAGAGAGATCTTCTGAGCAAGGTTATAGCTCAGGACAGGGAGCCCGGGAAAGTCATTGTGAGGAGCGTAATGTCGCCCCGACTTGTGACTGTGCGGCCTGCCGACACCATAAAGGAGGCAGCGCGGACTATGATAAAGCAGAAAGGAAGACTCGTCGTGCTCAGGGAGGGGAGGGTTGAGGGAATAGTCACCGCCTCAGACCTCATCCGTGCCCTGCCGAAGATCCCTGAGACGAAGATCAAGGTGGAAGACGTGATGACTAGAAAGGTTGTGACGGTTGACCGGGAGACACCCGTTAGGAGAGTCGCGAAGACTATGGGGGAGATGAAGATCGGCAGCGTCCTGATTAAGGATTCAGGGAAACCCTCGGCCATCTTTACTGAGCGTGACCTCTTGACGAAGGTTCTCGCTCGTGGTCTTTCTATGGAGGTAGCGGTTGGGGAGGTTGCGTCAACCCCGCTGATCACTATAGCCTCCGGAAGCAGCATACATAAGACCGCACTAACCATGGCCTCCAGGCATATCAGGAGACTTCCTGTGACTGAAGACGATGAGATAGTAGGAATAGTCACAGCGCGAGACCTCGTAGAAACGTACTCGAAGTAGAGGTAATGAGCCGCACACCAGCAGAACTAGCCTATCAGGAGGTGATAGATCTGCCTATAGATGGAGACTTTCAAAAGAAGCTTAAGGCAACCGGAGAACACGCCGGCCACAAGGTATGGGGCGATGTCGAACCACCATCAAAGCTTGGGATACACGGTAGCAGTGTTGCCGTTGACTTCGACTCATGCAACGCTGACGGGATCTGTATCTCTGTCTGTCCAGTCTCCGTCTTCGAATGGACAGAGACTCCGGGCCACCCGCTCTCATCGAGGAAGTCTGATCCAGTCAACGAGTCTGCATGCATACTATGTATGGCATGCGAGATACAGTGTCCAACAAAGGCGATTAAGGTGACCGCTCCGCAGTAGGAAGAATGCTGCACAAGCTTCAGGCAGCGGGATACTTGAAGCCGCTGCCGACATGCGACCATTCTCGTGTTGAGCCTCATACCAGGTTCTAGTCAGATTTCCAATCCTCTCCTTTCGTCAACATTTTCAGCGGAATGTTCTGGCTCGTTCCGTCAGGCAGACTTCTTCTGATGCTGATGGGTAGTACGCCTGCCTCGAGCTCCAAGAGTGCGATAGCTATAGGTGACTTGGCGGCAGTGTCTATGTCAAGTAGCACCGGCGCCCCCATGGAGATCTGCAACGCCCTCGCTCCGACTATCCTAGCCTTCTCGAATCTCGTAAGTTTCGGAGGCCCTATCATGACCTGGGAGTCAGTCTTAGGACTCTTCTGCTTCACCAGGACCCTCCTCTGGTTTCTTCGGAGGGGACGGCCCACCTCCAGCTTTGCCCGCGGCTACCACATCATCTATCCTTAGAATCATGCATGCAGCTTCAGTTGCCGAGGCTATTGCCTGAGCCTTGACTGAGAGGGGTTCAAGAACATTTGCCTTACGCATGTCTTGTACAGCCCCTCTGAAGGGGTCTATGCCTGCCCAGACCTGGCCTTTATCATGCCTCGCTCTCAGCTCAGCAAGGATGTCTACCGGATCGAGACCTGCATTCTCAGCCAGTGCCATCGGGATGCCCTCAAGAGCATCTGCGTAAGCCATCACCGCAAGCTGCTCCCTTCCACGTATACCTCTCGAGTACTCCCTCAGTCGCCTCGCAACCTCGACTTCTGGAGCTCCTCCACCAGCAGCGACCTTGGGATCCCTGATAACATCCCTTACCACACATAATGCGTCGTGGAGGGCCCTCTCAGCCTCGTTGACTATCCTCTCGGCGCCCCCGCGAATGAAGATCGTGACGGCTCTAGGACTCTTGCAGCCTTCGATGAAAAGCATCTTGTCGTCTCCTACCTTCTTCTCCTCGACGGTCTCTGCGTAGCCGAGGTCTGACGTCTCTAGGCCAGATACGTCTGTGACTATCCTGCCTCCAGTCGCTTTTGCTAGACGCTCCATGTCCGAGACCTTGACCCTCCTAACGGCAAGTATCCCCTTCTTGGCCATGTAATGTTGTGCCGCATCGTCGATGCCTCTCTGGCACAGGAGCACATTTGCGCCTACGCTGCTGAGCTTCTCAACCATCTCTTCGAGGAGTTGCTCCTCCTTCTTGATGAAGGCGTCAAGCTGTTCCGGGTTCTCAACTGTGAGTTTAGAGTCGAACTCTGGTTTCTCTATCTCGAAGGGCTTCACTATCAGGGCGATCCTTGCTTCGTCAACTCTTTTGGGCATCCGTGAGTGAACAACCTCCTTGTCGATGACCAAGCCTTCTATCAGCCTGGTGTCTGAGATGTTTCCTCCAGACTTCTTCTCCAGCTTGATATCCTCTATATCCACAGCATATCTACCATCGACTACTTGAGCAACGTTCAAGATGGCATCAACGACCAGACCTGCTAGCCTCGCCTTGTCCTCGGTCAGAAACTTCGTGGCCAGAGCAGTGTCGGCGATCTTGCGGAGGATCATCCTGTCTAAAGGGTTGACTTTGATACCTATCTCATCGAGGTACTGCTTCACCCTCTCGCTTGCAGATGAGATGCCTTCCACTATTATGCTGGGATGGATGCCTTTCTCCATGAGGGATTGAGCCTTGACAAGCAGCTCGCCTGCCAAGACAACTGCTGTTGTTGTTCCATCCCCAACCTCCTCGTCCTGGGTCTTAGCCACTTCGACCATCATTTTCGCTGCGGGATGATCTACGTCCATCTCCTTCAGGATAGTCGCTCCATCATTCGTGACTGTAACGTCTCCGAACGAGTCAACAAGCATCTTGTCCATGCCTTTGGGTCCGAGTGAACTCCTAACGGCCTCAACTATTACTCGGGCGGCCATAACATTAGCCCGCTGCGCCTCCCGCCCCCCACTTCTCTTTGCATCTTCTTTCAGAATTATGACAGGTTGGCCTGAGAGTTGAGGAAAAGCCATAGTCATTCTCTCACGTGAGGCGGCTAAACATCAGCTATGGTGGACCATAATAAGTATTACGTCGTTTGCGGCTGCAGAAGTATCTGTCAGCTGAGCTGACATGAATGGTCTGCGCCAGGCCTTTCATCAATTCCAGAAGGCTGAGGCTGCATCGCCAATCACCACCTCTTGAGAGTCATAGGCATGACTCTGGATTGCAGAGTCGATCAGTCATGTCGTGACTGGGGGGAAGGCTTAAAACAATAGTAGTTGATGTGACTCTAGTCACGTATGCTGTGCGTGCGCTATCGCTTAACATGTGATCGCAGATGCGGAAGCCTCTCAAGATCAATCAGCCCATGATAGGAAGAGAGGAGATGGTGGCGGTCGCCGAGGTATTGAAGGATGGTGTTCTAACCCACAAGAGCGGCTCAGGTCCGAAGGTCATCCAGTTCGAGAAGGAATTTGCGTCTTACGTCGGCTGTAAACATGCTGTCGCGGTCAACAGCGGCACAGCTGCTCTACACGCTTCGCTCCTCGCCTTAGATATAGGAGTAAGGGATGAGGTTCTCGTCCCCTCATTCACCTTCGCCGCGACGGTTGAGGCGATTGTCCTCGCAGGAGCAAAGCCAGTCTTCGTGGATATAGACCCTCATACATACTGCATTAGGACGGAGAACATTGAGAGGAAGATAACGAATCGGACAGCTGCGATTGTTCCAGTACATCTTTACGGGCTACCCGCCGAGATGAGCTTTATCTCCAGACTGGCTCGCGAACACGGCCTGACCGTCATTGAGGATGCAGCTCAGGCACTGGGGGCCGAGTATCTCGGTAGACGGATCGGTTCGATAAGCGATGCGACATGTTTCAGCTTCTACGGAGTCAAGAACATCACGACTGGCGAGGGGGGCATGATTACCACAAACGACGGGGAACTTGCTGAGAAGCTAAGATCAGTAAGAGTCCACGGTGAAGAGAGGCCGTACTGGGTCACCAGGCTCGGGCACAACTATCGCATGACTGAGGTAGCGGCCGCGATCGGGATAGCTCAGCTGAAGAAGCTCCCAGGCTTCCTTGAGAGGCGGAGGAGGAACGCCCGCTACGCCTCAGGAAAGTTGAGTGGCCTCAGGAAGCTCGAAACCCCTGTTGAACCTGAGGGTAGAAAACATGCCTGGCACCTCTACACTGTGAGGCTTAAAGGGGCCAATGCGGGTAGGAGGAACAGTGTCGTGAAGAGGCTGCGAGCCAAGAACATCGAGGCGTCAGTCTACTATGAGACACCAGTACATCTTCTACCATTCTACCGGCACCTAGGCAGCTCCTACAGGAGAGACTTGCCAGAGACAGAAAGAGCCGCAAGACAGGTCTTCTCCCTCCCAGTCCATCCCTCGGTCACAGAGGACGACCTAGATGAAGTTGCCGTAACTCTTGAGAAGATACTGGCCAAGCAGTGACGGGAACACTGCCACACTGGAACTACAGATGTCTATGTTTACATCCAGTCTTAGTTCAATGGCTTCAATGAGCTTGCTAAGAAGTGCCTAGAGGCATGATGCTTGGGCGAGGGCATTTCAAGGATACCAGTCAGGTTTCGCATAGAGGGTCTTGGAGAGGCTAAGGGGAGTCTGATAAGATTCTTTGCTCCCAGAACCGTAGAAGCCCTCTTGAGGGCGATGCCGTTACATGGAATCACGGCGGCCGCCGACGGGATTCTGTACTTCAGCGTTCCTGTCAAGCTCGGACTAGAGAAGCCTAGGACTCAAGTGGATGAGGGGGCTGTAGCCTACTGGCCGATGGGTTCCGCTGTGTGCATCGTTGTCGAGAAGACCAGACCGTATAGCCCTGTCAACCTGATAGGCAGACTTACAGAGAACATTGACTTGTTCAGGCGGGCAGGTGGCGGTAGAAGAGTGATGGTGGATAAGGCTTAGTTTGCAGGTCTTGGTGAGCGGAAGGTGGAATCGTGGGGGGTGGAGGCTATGCAGCTGCAGCTGGCTGGTATATTCTTATCCTTGCATTACCACCGACTTGCCTCACAAGACTCTTTCGAGCAAGCTCCTCAAGCAGATCCTTGGCCACACTCATCTTGAGATTATACTGTGAGGCCAGTGAGTAGGGTGTTAAGGCACCGATCTTGGAAAGGTCTGAAAGAAACTTCGAGTCGCCAATATCAGGCATCCTGATGCCTCTCTCCCTCTTCTCCAGAGCAACCTTTCCTTTGGCCTTTCTCTGTTGCTGCTTCTTTTCCTGAGCTAGCTGAGCATCCTCGATCTTAGATATGCTCTTCTTCTTCGCCCCTCCCAACCTCGTCACCGAGGTGAAACCGAGTCTACCTCGATAAAAGCCTTTTGTGAGAAAGACCACAACTAAGCATCTTCAGTTCACTTGCACTTCGTAGCTAGCCCTTCACCTTGAGCGTGCTGCCGCCTGATCAGACCATAACTTATCATGTGGAAGGTGTATGAGTTCCAGACATCTGGAGTCGGCTCTGCACGAGCTACCGCTCCCGTGAACCGCTGATGAACCCGTCGACCCATTCTCTTGCAAGGCTGGCCGGCGCATGAACCGGCGGATGCTTGAATGCGTAAGATGATATGCTGATCAAAGGCCCGCTTACCCCCCTGTCCAAAGCCAGCTTGACAGCCCTGATGGCGTCTATAACCACTCCTCCACTATTAGGGGCATCCCATATGTCGAGTTTCACGTCGATGCTTGCTGGCGTATCGCCGAAGTATCTGCCTCTGAGACGGATGTAGCAGATCTTCTTGTTGTCTAGGAAGTCCACGAAGTCGCTTGGGCCTATGCGAAGAGGGACTTCATAGGGGATCATGGCTTGTACCGCGCTCGTCTTGCTGATTCTTTTTGACCTCAGACGTTCTTCCTCAAGCATGTTGAGGAAGTCTGTGTCACCGCCTATGTTCAACTGGTAACTCTCATCTATCTTGACGCCGCGGTCTATCATCAGTTTTGCAAGCGTCTTGTGAAGGACGGTTGCTCCCAGCTGGCTCATAACGTCGTCACCAGCCACTGGAAGTCCCGCAGACCTGAATCTTCTCTGCCAGACTTCATCCGAGGCTATGAATACTGGTATGCAGTTCACGAACGCGCATCCAGCCTTGATGGCTTGCTCAGCATACCACCTGGTAGCCTGTTCGCTTCCCACAGGCAGATAGTTGACCAAGATGTGTGCCTGCGATTTCCGAAGCACCTCAACAACATCGACACTCTGATGGTCATCCACCTTCACCACGGGCTTCAGATACTTCCCCAATCCGTCCATGACTGGCCCCCGCATAACCTCAACCCCCATTCTCGGAGGCCTAGAGAAAATTCTCGTGTTGTTCGGTTTGGCAAAGATCGCTTCGCTGAGATCCTTCCCGACCTTTCGTTTATCTACATCAAAGGCAGCTACGAATCTTATGTCTGATGGGTGGTATCCGCCAAAACTCACGTGGAGTAGGCCTGGCACCGTTTCACCCTCTGCCGCATCCTTGTAGAAGTGGACACCCTGAACGACTGCCGATGCGCAATTCCCAACGCCCGCTATGGCAACGTTGATGTTTGCCAACAGTCCAGCCTCTGATGATTTCTCAGACTGGTAGATGATGAGCCTAGAAAAGCCTTCCTCTGTCCCTTCCTCCCGTACTCATCCGGTCGAGGTTAGGCCTATGGGCTGCTCGATAACTTGCGGCTTCGTCCCTTATGGAACGCGCAGTTTTCCCTGGGTTCTCTGAATTGCAGATCGATCTTCCAACTATCAGGTAGTCAGCTCCTGCCTCAGCAGCATCTTTGACAGATCCTCCCTGCGTCAGCAAGCCTGGTGAATATATCGGGATCTCACCTTCAAGGATCCTGTAGACCGCTGAGATCTTGTCAACATGTGTTGCACCGACCACAACACCGTCCGCACCCCAAGCCAGCGCCTTCTCTGCAAAGACGATGAATTGTGGCCTAATCTGCCCTGTCGCCGGGTCCACAACGCTTTGACCGTAGCCTTCAGCAGCCCCCCTATGACTCATATGTACTAGTAGGATCACTCCTTTCCCTCTCTCTCTTGCTTGCTTGAATGTTGAGTCCAGACCCCCCTCCCAGCCGATGAAGGGAGACGCTATCAAGGCATCGAAGCCGGCATCGAAATACTGGGCTGCCGCAGCCAAGTTGATATGAGAGACATCGTTCAGCTTCGCATCCATTATCGTCATCAACCCGTGCTCGTGAGCCAGTCGAATGAGGTCTCTGATCTTCTCTCCCAGACAGAGTCTCAGGACCATGGGGCTATTCAGCTTGAGAGCACAGACATACGGCGCGGTCTCTTCTAGTATCCTGATGCTTCCCGAAGCAAGGCTCTCAGCATCCCCTCCAGCCAAGTCTAGGGCAAGCACTATGGGGCTGCCCTTGGTCTCTGAGGCTCTTCTCATAGATTCCTTGAACTTGAGCAATCTCTCATCGCCTTGATTCTCTTTCAGTTGATCTCAGCGCTTCCTCGATGAGGCGAGTGAGGCGAAGAGCTTTGAGGCCTCATCAAAGGCTAAACGTTTAGGCGGCATCTTGAATCCGTAGGCGCATATCTCGGTTGGTGCTCCGTAGATCCTGCGGTCCTTTGCCACCTTAACAGCCCTCACAACATCGACCAAGACAGCGGCGCATGCAGGTCCCTCAACAACATCTAGGGTCATGTCAAGGGTGAATCTTGCATCCCCGAAGTATTCACCCTCAATCCAGAAGTGGCTTGTCCTAGAGTTCTTCATGAACTCAACGTAGTCAGATGATCCTGCGGCCACTTGGAACCTG
>JAWCLX010000023.1:0-2791 GCA_038850385.1 Bathyarchaeia archaeon
GGAGGATGACATCTTCGATCGAGCACACGTTCGTCAACGGAACTTCAACATCGCCTTCTGTTTTCGACGATACAACTAGAAGTATCTCTCTGTCACTTGGGTTGACGACGAAATCTTTCACATTACCAACAATGGCGCCCTTCGAGTCGATTACCTGCATCCCAATAAGTTTTTGACTTGAAATATGCTTTCGCTGGCGTTCCATGACCCTTGCGCAACCGACGTAGAATGTGTTCTTGTGAGCTATTAACTCTTACCGATGCTCAAGCATCGTATGTGCAAGCGCAGCGCCGTGGCCTCGACTTTGCAGGATTGGAGGCGTCGCCTAGGCTACGTACCCTGAAATCCTGGGTCTGACCCAACACCCTAAAGATGCGTGGGAGAGATTACGTGAATGAGTCAGTGGCCTCTCCATGTTTCAGTTTGAGTCCAGCGCATCTGTGGAGACAGCGTCAGACTGATGCGTCCTTTTGAGGGAATAGGCAAAAAAACAACCGTTATATGTTGCGAAACCGGATTGCAAACTCCCACACAACCGCAGGAGTCTAAAGGTCTAATGCGTGACAAAGTTGGAATAGTCGGATACGGCGTATATATACCGATGGAAAGAATTGCCACAGAGAAGATCGTGAGGAATCGCGAGGGAAGGCGCAAGGATCTAGACGATTTGCTCGCAAAGATAAGAGACGGCCTGCTTCTCAGATACAAGTCTGTCGCGAATCATTCTGAGGACGCCACGACCATAGCGGCGGAGTCTGCCGAGAATGCGATTAGGATGGCGGGGATCGATCCGAGACTGATACGTTCTGTTGCGTTGGGAACCGAGTCGAAACCCTACGCAGTTGGGTTGGCTGCCAGACACGTGGCATCATTCACGGGCATAGGAGAGAATGTGTTCGTAGCTGATCTGGAGGGCGCCTGCAATGCTGGAATGCAGGCTATGAACTATGTGATGAGTCAAATCAAGTCTGGCGTCGTAGACTATGGTCTGGCCGTAGGTACAGACGTATCGCAGGCACCTATCAGAGATGCTCTGGAGTACAGCGCCGGAGCAGGTGCGGCTTCCTTCGTTATGGGCAGCGATGATCTTGTGGCGACGATAGAGGATATGGCGCCCTGCTCAACTGTGTCACTCGACTTCTGGAGGAGGGATGAGATGCTTGTGCCGAAGCACTTCGGAAGAACGACCGTAGATGTCTACATCTACCACGTCGTAGGCGCCATGGAGGAGCTGCTGAGGAGGCATCCAGACCTGAAGATATCTGATTTTGAGCACATAACATTCCATCAGCCTTCGGGCTATATGCCGCTCAAAGTCTGCAAGGCCCTGGCTCAGCCTAGTATCGAGGTCGGATGCGACCCAAACGTCCGCGACCGCTTGAGAATATCTCATGAAGATATCGAGAAGAAGGTCAAGCCTTGGCTTACCGTGCTGGAGACGGGGAACACGTATGCGGCGTCAACGCCGATAGCGATAGCGACTATTCTTGACAAGGCGAAACCTGGGGACGATATCTTGGCTGTTTCCTACGGTTCAGGTGCATACACCATCGCGACTTGGCTTCACGTGGAGGAGAGCATAACGAGAAAGGTGAATCGCGTCCGAGGTGTCCAAGACTACGTCAACCGCAGGAGAGAGATAGAGTTCAAGACGTACGCGGCATATCTGGACGAGAGGACACGCAGGGGTAAGAAACGGCTGAGATACCCAAGGATCGTGGCTGAGGTTGAGCCTATAGGTGAAGAATTCACAGAGATCGTCACATGCGGTGGCTGCAACAGGCTATACTACCCTGTCAGAAGCCGGTGTCTACAGTATGACTGCACCGGCCCTCTTGAGAGGCTGAAGCTTCCGAAAAGAGCGATCTTGAAGAGACTGAAGCCCCTTCCGCCCAGTCGAAGGGATGTCTTCAGCTGTGATGTCCTCAGGGAGGGGGGTGTCTTCATCGTAGACGCTGGAGTCGACGAGCTCAGGCCTGGGACTGAACTTGAAGCCGTTACTAGGCGTCTCGATTACGAAGGGAGTGACGGGCTCATCCTGTACGGACCCTGTTACAGACCTTTATTCAGAGACTACTAAGTTGGATTCATCGAAGGGTGTGGGACTAACTTGACAAGCTGGCGATCTAGGCCCTGAACCATTTGAAGACTAGGTAGCCAACCCTCCCAGACTTCGTTTCAGGAGTAGCGATGATGAACTGTTTCCGGACGGTTGTTGCGAGTCTTCCAGCTCGAACGATATCAAATGTTCCCATCCTCTCCTTCTTCTTCTTGACAGAGATTATGAATGGAGCATGGTCTATGCCTGGACCGTGCTCGTAGACTGCAAAGTCAGCTCCAAACTTTATACCAGAGGTTACAACGTATCCTTTCTCACGCAGATCCTTGTAGACTAGGTAACTTTCTTCGAAGTCCTTGTAGGTCTTACACGCGACTTTGAGAATCTGATCCTTTGATACAGTCCTGCCTGATAATGCGTCACGGACTCTGATCCTCCTCTTCTCGTATAGGTAGACCCCTTCCATCAGGTCGAGCATCAGAGGTGAATCAAACTTCTCTCCAGGCTTAGGCTTTGGGATGCCTACAGGTTTCCCGTAGAACCCTGACTCATAAAGGTCGAGTGCAGCTTCAGGATTCCAGACTATCAGTCTTGAACCCACAAGCTCCGTCTCGATCATGACTTCGCACCTAGCTGGAAACCGCGAGTACCCTTATCTGATCCAGAGCGTCCATTATGAGATCCGCAGTCTTCTCAAGTCGCTCCACAATGTCCTTCAGGACCAAGAGAGCT
>JAWCLX010000023.1:2801-5254 GCA_038850385.1 Bathyarchaeia archaeon
GTCCTACTGTTTAGTATCTCGACATCAAGTACTCTGTACGTTGCATCGATCCTTCTCTCCGCCTCCTCGACGGCGGCAGCCATCTCCAACGCCTTGCTTGGATTGAATGACAGAGACATGAGGGTCTCTCTCATCTTCGTCGCTTCCTCGAGAATTATGCTGGTCAACTGTGATATCCCCCTCATGAACTTCGATTCCACAGTGATCTTTCTCTCCAGTGTGCTCGTAAGCCTGAAGGCGACACCTTCAACCGTGTCCATGATTTCGGACAGCCTGAAGATCAGTCTTAAGAAGTCTTCACGATTCATAAGGAACAGACCCAGTGAAGCAACCTGTTCTAGCATATTCGATCTCATCTTGGCCGACTGCTGCCCCATCACCTGGATCTCCTTGTACTGCTGCTTGGCTTTCTCATTCTGCTTTTCCACCATGGAGTCTGTCATCAACGCGAGTTTCCTCACCGTCTCCACTAGAACTCTGGCATTGTCCTGGCAGAGGCTTAGAATTCTTCGGCGAGCAGTTATCTCAGACTCAAGAGGAAAGTTCACCAGAAACACCGGAACTATCGCTGATGGCCTATTCTACATTCATGAATTTAAAAGACTAACTAGGATGAGATTGGGCTCAATGAGCCCACTCACGGTGCTCCGGACTCCAATTCTTGATATCAACAGGTAAAGGTGACAGCAGACGCAAGTATGGGGCTTGGCTGATGGGTCTCTAACAGGTCCTTAGGCTCCTCCATCTTGCCAATTCTCGCTTCCATGACATGTTAAATCTGGGCGCTGGGCCAATCTTGCAGGTACTTGAGCAACCTGCTACTGTGTACTCTTAGTTGTTTCCATGAGTCCCTCTCTCTGACTGTCACGGTTCCATCATTCAGAGTCTGATAGTCTATCGTTACCGCAAGTGGCACTCCAATCTCGTCGGCTCTCGCGTACCGCCGACCTATTGATCCTGCAACATCATAGTAGACGTCCAGTTTGCATTCGAGGAGGTATCTGAATATTCGGTTGGCCTCATCTACAAGGGCATCTCTCTCAACTAGGGGTAGAACAACGGCTCGATATGGCGCGAGACTTGCAGGGAGACTCAAGATAATGCGGTCATCCTTGATCGAGTACGCGTACTCCATCACCGCGTATGTAAGCCTGTCAGCACCGAAACTGGGCTCGACCACATGTGGGATCAGCCTTTTCCCAGTCTCCTTCCTCCTTGTAGAGAGAATTCTAACGTGACTCTTCCTCAGTGTGTACTCGCCTACCCTCAGAAAGCCAGATTCGAGCAGTTGCCTCTCGGAGGTTTCAGGGTCAGCCTCATTCAGAAGTTCCAAGACTCTGGAGGAGTCCTCCCCGAAATCTCGCCTTATGGCCTCGGGAATCGGGACGAGCCGTTTCTCCTCGACTTCGACAGGGTTTTCTAGGGGTCTGAAGACGCGCATGTCAACCCCTGAGTACTTGATATGTCTTGAAAGATCGTATGAGGTTCTGTAGGCGTGGCCTGCAACCTCTATCCAACCCCATCTCTCCAGCAGGATCTCCTGGTCGAATGTCTGGGCAGAGTAGTGTGCCCTCTCAGATGGAAGTTTCTCACTGAACCTTTGCTTATCTGCTGGAATACCGAGCTCTTCGAGGAACCGCTGAGATAACGCCATAAAGTAGGCCATCCACTGCATAAGAATAAGTCTTCGATCGATCGAATCGCGTACAGTAGTCCTTACGGGTTCACTGTACCTCTCAGAATCCGACTTAAGCGGCAGGATTGTGATTTCCATATCTTCGACTTCTTGAAGGTGGGGGCACATCGGCTCCTCTGGATCGAAGAAGAACTCAAACTCCATTATTGTGAATTCCCTGAGCCTCAACGGCCCTTGCCTAGGTGAGATCTCGTTCCTCAAGGCATGTCCAATCTGGCCGATTCCAATCGGAAACCTCTCTCTCGAGACCTCATGGAGACGTCTGAAGTTGACGAAGATCCCCTGGGCTGCTTCCGGTCTCCCATAGCCTATGGAATCAGCATAGGGGCCGATTGTAGTCTTGAACATAGTTTGTGTATATGTCGAGGGTGAGAGATCACCGCCACATTCCGGGCATCTCACGTTTCTCTTTCTCAAGTTCAGTTAGCCCCATAGATTCAGTGTTCTGTGCTCCCAAGTCAGAGAGGAGATGATCAGGCCTGTACTTTCTGTGGCAGACTGTACACTCAGTCACCGGATCCTTGAAGCTCTCAATATGCCCGGAAGCCTCGAAGACCCTTTGGGGGGTGATTATCGGGGTCTCAATCTCGAGGAAACCGTGCCTCCGCAGAAAGAAATCCCTCCACCTGTCTTCTATCTTTCGCTTGAGGGAAAGTCCTGCAGGGCCATAGTCGAGAAATCCTCCGACTCCGCCATAAATCTCGTAGGAAGGCCAGAAGAAGCCTCTTCTGCGGGCCAGTTCCATAACCCTCTCATA
>JAWCLX010000023.1:5264-14007 GCA_038850385.1 Bathyarchaeia archaeon
ATATTTGTCAATTTCGTTCATTCAGACTCCTTCCCTGATTGATTGGCCGTGTCTTTGGGTGGTCGGCTCGATTAGACGTCCAGGAGCCTCACAAGCCCCATCCGTACGCCTCAGCCTGCTGCAGATCTTGCTGAGCGACTTGGGTAGGTCGGCTGCGCTAGCTATTGTCAAGTCCGGATTGCTAGATCTGACTTCTTCATAGAAGATCCCTGTGGCTACACCCACAGCCAATGCGCCAGCCTCTCTTGCAGCAAGTACGTCAGTTGGCATGTCTCCAACCAGGACACATGCGTAAACCGGAACTTGGAGCATTCTTGATGCAAGTCTGACCTGCTCAGGAGATGGCTTGAAAGTCTTAACGTCGTCCCTAGTGACTATCGCATCGAAGTGCTGTAGGAGCCCCAGGGTCTTGAGCTTGTGCAAGGTGTCCTTCCTGTTCCGAGAGGTCACCAATCCGAGTCTTATATTCGGCTTCCCCTTGAGGCTGACAATAGCCTCAACCACTCCCTTGACCGGCGGTGCTCTTTGTGCAGCACGTTTGAGGGCGGGATAGGCTATCAGTGTGAGGAGAAGTCTCCTCCACCAGGTTAGTTTCAGGATCTTCCCGATCCTCCAGACAAATCCCAACTCGGCGAGTCTGGTCGCCCTCCCTGCCATGACATACCTTATCTCCTCCCCAATTTTTCGTTGCTTCTCCTCGTCTATCTCGGCGCCTATCATCCGGGATAACGCTAGGAAAGTATCCTTCAAGGACATCATGGAATCGACTATAGTTCCGTCAAGGTCTAGTAGTATCCCCAACTCACCTTCTTTTTCTTCACTCGTCTGTCTTCCCCCCGGCTAATCCAGCATAGCTTAGGTATTCTACTTACAAGTTAATATGAGGGTTACTTGATGAATACAGGCGTATGCCGAAGTTTCTTACGAGAAACGAGGTATTCGACCACATAGCAGACATAGCGTTAGGATCATCCTTAGCGATCCTAGATATTACTAGATTTGAGTCTATGTTCTTCCTGAATTCGCTGCTTTCAAACCTGCCGAGCCGAGAAAAGATCATAGTGTGCTCTTGCGAACCTCTGGAAACACCTTTCCACCTAAATAGGATAAGTCTAGATAGGCTGCACGATCTGACTCAGCTTAGTCTCGAGGTGGAGCGCTGTAGGCAGGCCGCAGGGGATGAAGGCGTAGTGATACATCACTACCTACCACACCTGCTAGTCAAGGAGAGTGAAGAACTAGTCCTACGGATGGTGGAGTATTGGTTGGCGAAGCAACCAGACGTGCAGACGACACAGTTCTTCACGTTGCCCACAGCGACATTCCCTGCATTCGAGAAGAAACTTCAAGCACTGGTTTCAGGAGTGATATCGATACACGTCGTGAGGACAGATAAGGAGAGCCTACTGTCCTTCCAGATAACTGGAACCTGCCGTCCAGAGTATCACATGAAGGAATTTCCCTTTCTCGTTCAGGATGGGCGCCTCAAGATCAAGTGGAGAGGATCCTTCACGGACGCCCTTCCACGAGAAGAGGAGACGTTCATAAAAGACAGAATAGAGTTCTTGAGGGCGAACCTCTATTCCACCAGGATCGTCAGAGGTGAAGCCCAACCCAAGTCTGAGGATCTGAGTCTGCATGATCTCTGGCTCCTCTCCCAACTAGTGGGTTGGAGGCTGGACCAGGTCACCTGCTACTTTCCAGAGGAGTCTGACGAGGTTCTGAGGAAACTGGCCTTGTGGAACCTGAGGGACTTCGTCAGGTTTGAGCCTACAGAGCCGCATCCACCTGCACCACTGAAGAAGCAATTGAAGTCTAGGACGCATTTTGCGCTCTTCTTGCCGACGCCCGTCTCTCTGCAACTGCTCAGGAAAAGACAGCATACGATCCCTATGGCCGTATACAATGCCCTCAGGAGATCAGTTCACGCCTTCATTCTGGACCGAATGCAGAAGGTTGAACTTGGGAGAGAGCTCTCAGAGTTCGAAACCTACTTTCAAGACATGACGGCAAGGGCTGCTGCCGTCGAGACGTTCAGACTGCTGGGCGAGGACATAAGGCGTGAATTCGACATGAAGTATCTGCCGAAGATTCTCGCGCTCGCAATATACTACGGATACGGTGTAAGGCCAAAGATCTCAAGACTGTCAGAAGGCCTATTCCACATTGAAGTGCGTGACTGCTTCATATGTTCAGGGGCCCAGAGTGAAGCTCCTGTGTGCCAGCTCCTGATAGGGACTATAGTCGGTTGCTGTAGCGTCGTCTTCAAGAAACGCTTCACCTGTAGCGAGGTTCGATGTAAAGCAGCCGGTGATGCTTCTTGCGTCTTCCACCTTAAGGAGATATAATGCCAGAGGCCTTAGCTCACTGTATCTGGGTTTTCATGTATGCCTCCAGTGCCGTTCGCCAGCGGCTAAACTGTGAAGGCTCCGGCGGGTACTCTCTGCAGTGTGACGCGACAGCACGCATCCGGCGGAGAGTTGCTAAGAGATGGGAAATGAACCTCGGCTTTACGCCTACCCTCAGTATCATCCGCAGCCTGTCAAGGGATGACAGTTCCCTAAACAGGTCTCCGGACGTATACTCTTTCTTGACCCCCAGAGCTCTGAGCATTGCCACCGCCTCGTCAGCCCTAAGTCCTCGCAAGAATTCGCTGAAAACCTTGTTTCCGCTGTATCGATGCCCCTGCACCTTCATATATTCCGTATTGAATCTCCATAGAGCATCCTGACTATTGACCCCCCTGCCCAGGCAGGAGGCTACTACATCCGACGCGATCTTTGCTGAGAGCATAGCTGGGCCGATCCCATCTCCGTTAAGCGGGTTAGCATGACATGCAGCATCACCTATTGCGAGGAACCCTCCAGCTACAGCGGTGGGTAAGGGGTGACTGAGGGGTACAAGTCCGATCTCAGACCGAACGAATTCTGAATTCCTCAAAGCCGGGTTCTCCTGAAGAAACTTCTTAAACCTAGACTCGAGTCCAGTCGCTATTGAGTGACTCCAAGGGACCAGCAAACCCGTATTAACCAAATTACCTTTCTTTGGTATGATCCAGCAATACCCACCAGGAGCCACTTCCCAATCGTAGTAGAGTGAGCAGTAGTCTTCGAATTCACTAGTTATCCTCCTGTACTCCCTATAGCCAACTCCGATATTCGAAGTCTCAAGCCTCTCTGCTACAGACCAGGAAGCGGGGAGCGTGTTTCTTACGGCCGCGGTGATTCCCGTTGCATCGATCGTTATCGCCGCTCTGAGGGTCTCCAGCTTCCCTGAGCGTCGCACAAGCACCCCTGCCACCTCGTCCTTCACCAGCAACGCCTTCGTAACCAAGCTCTCAGAGAAGAATTCGACACCCTGATCTTGCGCTTCCCGGAGTAGGCGCTGACCAAATGCGTGCCTGTCCAATGTTACTCCTGGCCCGCGTATTGTGAACATCAGATCCTTAGGGGGCGAGTAGAACCTGACTCCTCGAACAGTCCTCTCGACCTCAGCTCTTGACAATGCGACTCCTGCTAGGTCGAACTCATGGACTCCGACCCCGTCTCCACAGACTTTCCTGCCTACTGATAGGCTCGGCCTGGACTCCACAAGTGCAACCTTGAACCCTCTCCTGGCTATAAGTCTGGAGGCGACGCTTCCAGCTACTCCCGCACCAGCGACTACGACGTCGTATCTTTTGTCAATCATTTCATCAGTCTCGACGAGGCGGCACTCGATACTTCTAGATGTATCTGGAGTAGGCCACTATCGGTTCGGAGATGTGATACATTTCTGGAGTGCCCAAGGAGATGGCTATCCTGCAAAGACTGTTCAGACTGCGTTCATGAATGAGCCACTTTCGGATAGCGAACATTCTCAAGATCTTTGCTCCGAAAACTATGGCGTCTATATCCATTACCTCAGTCAACCTCTTGGCTTCCTCGAGCGGCTTCATTCCATGCAGAAAGATCAAGTCGGCGAGTTCAACTGCTTCATCTATGGCGCCACTCTGCTTCAGCATGTTGAGCAATTCATGGCTGTTGCGCCTTAAGTCCGACTCGCGGATCAACCCCCTGTCTAGAGCGAGCAGAGGAACACTGCTGAATATGCCGAGTTTGAGATCCTCCTCCAGATCTGCCACATCGTCATAGAGGTTGCAGCCCTTGAAGAAGTAGTCAGCCGCTCTCCTGACGTTCAGAACGGCTTGGAGCTCTGCAGGCCTCAGTCTGCCTAGGGCTTTCTCCAAGAAGCAGAAGTCGATGTCGACCCATATTCTCCCAACGCTCTTCTCGTTGACTCTTCGAATGTAGTCTTGGATCGTTGTAGCTGGTGAAGCATCCTCAATCTTTTCATCAAAGGATCCTATCTGCCCCTCAATGTAGTCAGCGAAGTCAGCAAAGTAGATCCGTGATGTCTCTGTCTCTCTGCTCAGGCCATCAGCTACAAGTTCATATGTCCATCGAGCCATTTTCATGCAGGAGTTCTCAGCCTTGCCCAGAAAGCTCGTCTGATACGTCAGGTCGAATGGCTCAGCAGTAAAGGCTTCTAGATGCCTCCTCTGCGACTCTGCGGCCTCATATCGGCTCAAGAGTTTATCATGTATATTGTCAAGAACCTTGATGCTGGTGATGGCCAAGGTCTTAGCCACCATCGAAGAGAAGACTACGGATCGGCTTCCAGCCGAGGATAGTATGGGTAGGGAGGTGAGGGCTGAGAGATATGCTCCGTAGTAGTAGTGCTTCCTCTTGAGAAGTCTGTGCGCCAGAAGTTCATCAGCGGTTAGGCAGCGAGTACTGTCGAGATCGTTTTGCAGCATATGGTGGACCGCGCCTATCGTAGCCATGCTAGTTGAGAATCTTGTCGATCTGAAATGATTCATCCACAGCAGCAGGGATGCTGCTGCGAGTTTGTAAAGCGCATTTGTGCCTTCGTCGTCCTCAATGGCTGTCTGGAGCGGCCTGTACCCTGATGAGGGAAACACACCTGTGTCCAAGACAGAACCTAGAATGATCTCTCAAACGGGATAATATAAGAGATGCTGTTAGTGAAAGGTGAAACTTTAGCTTTCCACCATGAGGAAAATCGGAGGCCGGCTCCAGAAGTTGAATGTACCAGACCTTTTGTTGGTTCTAGTCTTTTACCTTCAACTCCTACGCTAGCAAAGCCTGCAGGCTTGGAAAGACGTATCTACCTGTGACTGAGAAGGAAATGTCTGGGAGCGCCTTCCCTCTTGGGATACCTGGTTGGAGTCGTCGGGAAACCAAATGTTGGGAAGTCGACATTCTTCTCAGCTGCAACTATGGCGACAGTACCCATAGCTGCATATCCTTTCACGAGTATCAAACCGAATCGTGGGGTCGGCTACGTCCGTGTACAGTGTGTGTGCAGAGAGCTCGGGGTGGATGATGAACCTGTAAAGTCAGTCTGCATTGACGGTGTCCGATTCATACCTGTGGAGCTTGTCGACTGCGCTGGTTTGGTTCCTGATGCCTGGCGAGGAAGGGGCCTTGGTAACAAGTTCCTCGATGAAATCATGACGGCTAACGCCCTGATACATGTCGTCGACGCTTCAGGAGGGACAGACGTCGAAGGCAGAGTATGCGAACCGGGAACTCATGACCCCGTCGAAGACATAAAGTTTCTAGATAGAGAGCTTGACATGTGGGTACTTAGCATATTGAAGAGGGACTGGGAGAAAGTAGTTCGAAAGCCCAGCCTGTCTAGGGAAGAGCTTCTGGATGCGATTTTCGACCGCCTGAGTGGTCTTGCGATCAGACGACGACACATCAAGGATGGCTTCAAGCAATCAGCCCTCGATACTGATGATTACAAGAACTGGTCTGAAGACGACCTACTGAGTCTAGTCCACGCAATTCGATCAATCGCGAAGCCCATGGTGATCGCTGCAAACAAGATAGATGTACAAGACTCGGAGGAAAACCTGCCAAGAATCAGAGCCCTAGGCTATGAGGTCGTGCCTTGCTCAGCCGAAGCAGAGCTCGTACTGAGACGTTCAGAAGAGAAGAAGATGACCGACTACAAGCCCGGCGATAGCCGTTTCAAGATTTTGGAACCTGAGAGGCTCACTCAGGAGCAGCTAGCTGCATTGGACAAGATCCAGAAGGTGATCCTGGATATATGGGGGTCCACTGGCGTGCAGGAATCGATCAACTCTGCATTTCTCAGACTCTTGGGGATGGTGGTGGTGTACCCGGTCGAGGACTTAGAGAAGCTTGCAGACCATAAAGGAAGAGTGCTCCCTGACGCGTACCTTGTGCCCTCGAAGACCACTGCCAGAGAGCTTGCAGCTATGATTCATTCAGACTTAGGGAGGAACTTCCTGTACGCGACTGAAGCGAGATCAAAGATGAGAGTCGGCGACGACTACATCGTCAAAGATAGGGATATTCTCTCGATAACCAGTAGCGCTGGGAGAGCCTGACCTCCGGCAGAACTGAGTCGGTTGCTGGGCCAGCATCTTGATCGCTTGGGCGGCGAGCCTTCTGAAGAATCGCTCTCCAAGTCTTCGGCCACGCTCTAGCCCGGGGCAGCCCTCTCCGGCAAAGAGGATCTTGAGCGAGTTTCCATCGCCTTTCATCTCGAATGGGTAAAATCTGCATACTAAGGGGCGATAGTCATATAGTCTACAGTATCTCCCATCTAGGAATATGCATGATCCGCGTCTCTTCCGCATTTCGTAAGGGTACCTTTGATCCTGTGTCTTGAGGGCGAATTGTTCTAGTGGAATACCAGTCTTCCTTGAGATCCCAGTTGCCTCATTCAATAGAAGCCTTATGCGGCGAAGATGAGAGTGTGTGTCTCGGCAGCAAGCACTGCATCTCCGGCACCTCCAGTTAACGCGAGCCGGATACGCAATCCTGAAGTGCGAGAGTGAGAAGGAGTTCGTGCAGCCCGAAACGCCCATGGAACAGCTTCCCTGCTATGACGCCCTAGGATCCCACTACCTTGCCTTAACGTGTTTCACTATCGGGGCGCGGGACTTTCTCAAAACTCTGTAGCCGCAGATGGGGCATTTCACCTCAGGCGTGACGGAAAGCTGCTCAGCAGTTACCTTCGCATTGCAGTTAACACACTCGTAGGTTAAGCCCTGCCCAACCTTTTTCTCTCTCGGTTCCATCATTCCACTCGTCTTGAAGGAATCCGCCGACGAAGTTAAAGGTTTTGAGCGATGAAGTCCACCAGCTCAACGTCCATTAACAGGCTGCGCTATGACGTAGTCGGAGACATCGCAATCATCAAAAATGTTCCCCATGAAACACGTTTAGATTTGGCCCAGTCTATACTGAAGAATAGAAAAAATCTAAATGTCGTTCTTGCCAAGTCCAGTCCAGTCAGTGGGAGCTTCAGGCTCTTCAGGCTCGAATTTGTAGCCGGAGAGAAAAGGACGACGACAGTGCACAGGGAAAACAGCTGCTTGTTCCTGATAGATTTGAGTGTGGCTCATTTCTCTCCGAGACTGGTTCATGAACGTCGTTTGATCGCAGAGAGCGTCAGTCACGCGGAGTATGTCCTAAACATGTTTGGGGGTGTTGGAACCTTCTCAATAGAGATCTCCAAAAGGACCGCTGCGAAGGTATACAGTGTAGACATCAATCCTGAGGCGACGCGACTGTGCTTGATAAACGTCCTGCTGAACCGGATAAGGGGAAGAGTAACCGCTGTGCTGGCCGATGCTGCTCAAGCAACGGAAATCCTATTTCTGTGCAGGATGAGCAGGGTTCTCCTGCCTCTGCCCCTCAAGTCACGTGCATATTTGAGTACTGCGGTTTCTGCTCTGAAAGGGGAGGGGATCATCCACTACTATGACTTCATCCAAGCTGGTAAGGGTGAATCACCGGCTGAACGCATATTGGCGACGATGAGGCCGTTCATCGACCTGTATGGACTTGCTTTTGGCAAGGTGAGAATTGTCAAGAGTATTGCCCCGAGACGCTACCTTGTCTCGCTTGAGCTTAGGAAGTCCAGCTTATAGCGGGCGGTTGTCCAGAGTCTAGATCTGGCATCCCTGGCAGTGCACCTGCCCCTTCACTCTTCTGATGAAGTTCCCACACGAGAAACATTCTATGAATGGTCTAGTTGTTGAAGTGACCGGACAGTCAACATACTCATTCTTCATTCTCGCAAGCGCCTTTCCGCTGACGATGCCTTTCAGTGAACTAGCCTTCTCTTTTGAGATTCTAGTTCGAGTTTTGGAGGTCTTGATCTCTACCAAATATCTTGCATCAGTCTCTGAGCCCATAGTTCCTTTCACAGAGGCCTTCTCGATTCATAATGGGAGGGGATATTCGGATGAAAGCCTTCCGGTGTATCTTCGGGTTCGAAGTGGCAGCTTGGACTGTCCTGACTGATGACCGCGCCAAGAATTTCTGACGCTTGAGGATGCTGCTGGCGGCTAATCTCAAAGGGAAACCAGTCTGGCTTACGGTTCCTGAGCACATTCCCGCAAGCACGAGAGTCCGTGGGTGCATAGAGGTAGCTGTTGAGAGACAGTGATAGGTCGAGATTGAAGCGAGTGATGATATGGCTTAATCGATAAGTCCATAAGGCTGCTTGTGCAACTACCTCGGCCGTGTGAGAAGCGTTGCGGCGCAGAACCGTTCTCATAATTACTGTTATCATCCTTGCGATAATCGATATCGTGGTTGAGCTTCAGTTTCTCCCTTTGTTGTACCGGGGCATTCCTGTACCATTCCCGGAAACCTCAAAACCCATCGGTAATACCCTTTTCTCAGCGACATCA
>JAWCLX010000024.1:0-13402 GCA_038850385.1 Bathyarchaeia archaeon
GGATGGTAGACGGACATTTATCCTGGTCCCCAAGCGGAGTATTGAGATCGACCTGGAACGAGTCCTGAGGAGGCTACGCGAGGAGGGTTTGATGGTCAAGTCTGAAGGGGAGCTCGGGATATCATTCGACTATCCAGGCTGCTTCAACCTCAGCCTCCTTAAGAGTGGGACGATGATCGCTCAGATCTCGCCCTCAAAGGTCAGAGTGGGCTTGAACGACGAGATAGTCTCCATCTACAGGCGTATCATCGTTGACTGGCTTGGAGTCTCGCCTGAGACGGTCCCGGATGCACCTGGGGCATGATGGGGTAGGCTTGGAGTCGTGCAGGAGCAGGGATGAGGTGGGACGAGTCGCAGGAAGCTGAGGTACTGTAGGAAGCGAAGCCTTCTCTACATGACGCAAATCCTACCCTGTACGCTTCAGCAGCCTCCTTGACCGTCATGATCAACTGCAGCCGCAGACCTGAGTCCAAGTAGCGGGAACCAGCCCAGACCTCACCCGACTCCCAGTACAGTCTCCGGAGCAGCCCCTCATTCGAAGGGAACGCTTGAATGAGCCTCCTGTAGCTGTCAGGCCTCGCCTTGTACGTCGAGGCGGTTATCTGTCTAACCCCAGCCTCGGACAGCTCTCTCGTGAGGAGTTGAAGTTGCTCTCGGTCGCTGTTCAGTCCGGGTATTATCGGGTCTATTCTCGCGCTGCAGGGTATCCCTGCATTGCTGAGCTGCCTGATCGCTCTCAGCCTTCTGCTCGGCGCGGGCGCTGATGGTTCAAGCTTGGCGGCGAGGTCGCGGTCAAGTGTCGTGACAGTGATGCTTACAGCAGCCGATGCTCCCCTGAGCAGGTCTATATCCCTTGTTATGAGGTCTGACTTGGTGACTATGAGGAATCGTGAGGAGTGGTCGAGTAGGAGCTTGATGGTGGACCTTGTGAGTTGGAGTCTCTCCTCCGGAGGGGTGTAAGGGTCTGAGCTGCTTGCCATCGTGATCGGGATGCTTCTGTCTATCTTCGACAGTTCACGCGCCAGCCTCCTGGTAAGGTTCTTCTTCGGTCTCGCGTTGAACGGGTCTCGGATATAAGAGGTTATGTAGCAGTAGAGGCAGCTGTGTGAACATCCTGTGTACGGTGATAGGCTGTATTTCCTGGGGCAGCTACAGATCTTGCTGGCCCACGGGTCGAAAGGGGATATGAGGGTCAAGGCAGAGAGGCCCCGTGCCGCAACCGTCCCATGCAAATCCACATGTGAACGGGATCCGGCAGGTCAGGAATATCCTTTTCTTCAATGAGCCCATACTGGTTAGCCGGTGTTGCTCGTATGTCATCTCTAGCCCCCCATGTTCCCACAGCTGAGGATGTCGTAAGGAAGATGCTTGAACTCGCTGAACTGAGAAGTGGGGAGCGACTGTACGACCTCGGTTCAGGAGACGGCCGCATAATCATCATGGCCGCCAAGGAGTTTGGGGCGAGGGCCGTCGGCATCGAGTTGAGAGAGGATCTCGTCCAGTTCACCAGAAAGAAGATTGAGGAACTCGGTCTCCTGGACAGGGTCAAGGTTATCCATGGCGACCTCATGCAGGCAGACATCCATGACGCAGACGTGGTGACCCTCTACCTGACCACAACCGCTAATGAGAAGGTTGCCCCTAAACTTGAGAGGGAACTGCGACCTGGAGTCCGCATCGTCTCCTTCTGTTTCAGGATGCCGGGGTGGGAGCCCACGAAGACGATGAACCTTGAGACTAGGACCCTTTACCTCTACACTTTGCCCCCCCGTAAAGGGGGGTGAGTTGACGAATCCACGGTATGTTGACGTGTGACACTGGTTAGGAGTCTAAGGGCCTGCGGACAACCCCTCAGAGACCATGTCAGGAGTTAGGGTTGACAGGAGCGGCCTATGCTCCATCCGGGAAAGCCCACCTCACCGAGACATCCTCTCAGCCTCTGCCTTAACGTCCCCACCTGATGGAGGATCATTCTCCCTCCGCAACATCCCCACAATTCTCACCTGGAGCCCGCCCAACCCGTCTATGGAGGAGGACTACTAGGGAGTGCCCCTCAAAGTCTAGCGATGCGGTTCCAGAGGAACCTTCCATTCTCCTGGATCACTGTTCCATCGACCACTATCCTGCCAGGGTTCATCGTCTTGATGAAGTCCCAGTGAACAGCACTCTTGTTTCTTCCTCCACACTCCCTGTAGGCCCTACCGATCGCTAAATGTATCGTTCCACCGATCTTCTCATCGAAGAGGATGTTCCTCGTGAATCTGTTTATCTTCATGTTTGTCCCGATCCCTAGCTCACCTATCCTCCTAGACCCAGTGTCCGTGTCTATCATTGTCTGGAGGAGATCCTGGTTCTTCGAGGCTTTAGCCGAGGTTATCTCTCCGTCGACGATCTCCAGCTCGACGCCCCTGACTTCCTTGCCTGAGCGTATGGCCGGCAGGTCGAAGTAGATCCTCCCCTCGACGCTTTCCTCGACAGGTGCGGTGAAGACCTCACCACCTGGCAGGTTGTGCTTGGCATCATCAGCCACGAAGACCCTTCCCTTAACAGACATCTCGAGGTCTGTTCTCTCCCCTTCAAGTCTTATCCGGTCTGCTCTGTCAAGGATCCTTTTCAGCCTCAAGGTCTTCACCGCCTCCCTCCTCCAGTCGAGAAGTATGGCGGAGTAGGCGAAGTCACGGTACTGGTTAAGGGAGAGCTCGGCCTCCTGAGCGTACGCCGACGTTGGATGCTGGGTAATGCACCAACGCTTCTTCATCCTCTCCTCCTGAATCCGTTTGAGTATCTTGGCTCTGAGGCTGATCTTTGAGGGTTCGATGCTCGACAGCGCTCTTGTATTCACCTCACCCTGTATCGAAACATAGACGTCAGTCGCCTTGACAAGCTGGTAGACATGTTCTGGGAAAATCTTCAGGTACCTAGTTGGCGTGAACCGGTAGTACGCCTCAGCCGCATCTGTCGGTGAAGTGACGATAATGCATGATGCGCCCACCCTTGAGGCTTGCTTCAAGATCTCGACAGCCAGCTCTATTCCTTGGTCACTGATCTGAATCAGGACATTGTCCCCCTTCCTGACTCCGACGCAATAGTTGGCGATGATCTCGGCGTGCTTGGCAACTCTTGGATCCATGAGGGAGCCTCCTGCCCTGTTCAACTATTCTGGAATAGTTCACTAGAAAAATCTGCCGTAGCTGCTGCAGACCGACGCTTTCAAATTGTTGGACACCATTAGTTCCGTCAATTCAGAGTGTTGAAGGTTGAGTCTTTGATCCTCAGGCCTTGGATCTTGGTTGTCGGCCTCGCAGCGGCTGTGCTTGTCCCGATCCTTCTTTTATGGGTCAGCCTGAGGATTATCAGGCGCACCAAGTCTGGTCGTTACTGGATCGCAACGTGGATACCAATGGGCTGGCTGGTCTCACTGGCCCTTGTCGAGTCACTTGCTGTCAGTCTGGCTGGATACAGGCAGGCCTTAGCGCGATACCATCAGGTCCCGATCACAGACCTCCAGAGCTTCCACATGTTATGGGCGTTTGCGTTCACCATGGTCATCTTAGGATTTATGCCGCGACTGAGACCCAGAACCAGGCGTGATAGGTTGAACCTGATAACGTTCAGTATTTGCTGGGTTGGCCTCATGGTCTTCGTCAACACTTTCTGGATAGCATTGATGATCATCATCTAGTTCACCTGAGAGGTGTCGGTTTTGTGGAAGCTGCTGAGAAAGAAGTATGAACGCCCTCAGGATGTGCTTCGGTACCTCTAAGATATCTTGACGCTGGAGACTCCTTCTTTTCCGTAGACCACGTGGCTGCTGAATAGGCCTCTGAAGACGGATACTTCTTTTGGTTCATGAGCTGAGGTGTTAAGGAGGAATAGGGAGGTTATCCTGGGGGAATCTAGAATCCGTAGTGCGTTACGCGCCAGCCCATACGCAGCCTGGAAATCTGTTGAGAGCGCCAGGTCGGTCAGGTTGTCGTAGGTTATGCTCAGGGGTACGTCCGGGTGTCTCTCAACGATCGATGAGAGCATAACATTAGGGCTCATCTCGATCAGCTTCACGACGCTGTCGCCTTGAAGGGTCTGAGCCAGTCTGCTCCCACTCTGCGTCAGGACTATTGTCGTCTCGCCGTTTGAGGCAGACTCCATTATGAAGTCTCTGACAGTTCTCTGATATGGTACAGAGGGATCGAATTCGAAGAGGATCTTCCGGCCCTTGAGGACATCCCGTTCTACCCCCAGTTGCCTGGAGAACTTTCTTGGCTTCGACGCTTCAAGGCGGCGTTTAACCTCGCCAACTAGGTCCTCCTGAGTGAAGGGTTTTGTGAAGTGGCCGTCGGCGCCGACGTCAGCGGTCATCTTCCGGTCTACATCTCGGCCTAGTGCAGTAAACATGACGACGGGGATGTGGTGTGTCATAGGTTGGGATTTGATTTTCTTGCAGGTCTCCAAGCCACCTCCGCCGAGCATAACTACGTCGAGCAGCACCAGGTCAGGCATCACGGACCCTATTATCTGGAGAGCCTGTTCACCACTCGACGCCGCAGCGACATGGAAGCCCGCGTCTCGCAGGATCATCTCCGCAAGATTCCGGATGTCGGCCTCATCATCCACAACCATTATCGTGTCCGCCAAGATCATCCCCTCTTGTTCTTTATCTGCCTGGGCAGCGTGAAGGTGAATGTCGCGCCCTTACCCTCACCGGCTGACTCAACCCATATTCGGCCGCCATGCGCCTCAACCAGGCCTTTAGTGATGCTCAGTCCCAGACCTGTCCCTTCGGTCTGGAATGGTTTTCTGATGTAGGTGAAAGGCTCGAAGACCCTGTTGAGATCTTGACTTCTAATCCCGATCCCAGTATCGGAGACCTGGACCTTCACTGCCTCGGAATCTTCTGCAGCAGATAGGGTGATGGCCCCGCCCTCAGGAGTGAACTTGCTCGCGTTGCTGAGAAGGTTTATTATCGCCTGCGCTATTCTGTCGCGGTCAACCTGAAGTAGTATCGGTGTGCTCGGAGCATCCACCTGCAGCCGCTGGAGTCTAGTCTGGATGAGGGGCTGGATCTCCTTCACACATTGGTCTATGACCTCTCTTAAGTCTAGGGATTCGAGGTTTAGCTCCAGCCTCCCGGCTTGGAGTCTGCGAACATCAAGCAGCTCATTCGTGAGGTTTACCAGCCTATCTGTATTCCGCTTCACGACAGTGAGGCTTGACTCCACCTTCTCAGGGATCGGGCCGTGTCCACCTTTGAGAATATACTCTAGGTAGCCCTTGATAGAGACTAGGGGTGTACGGAGCTCGTGTGTGACAGTTGAGATGAATTGTTCCTTAAATTCGTCAAGGCGTCGGCGTTCAGTGATGTCGACCCAGTGGGAGAGGTAATGCTTCTCTCCTTCGACCTCAACTAGAACGCCGAACACCTCAACCCAGAAGGGTTCACCGTCCCTCCTGCGGAAACGCATCTCGTATCGAGCCTTCTCCTGTGCGAGTGTAACCACAAGCCTTTCTCTGTTCCTCTCAAAGTCCTGCTCCAGCCACCAAGGGTATGGAGGCCTTATCCCGACGACTTCTGATGAAGTGTAGCCTGTCATCTCCTCGAATGCAGGGTTCACATACCGCACAGTGAAGTCAGGCCCGACGACTAGTATCGGGTATGCGGAGCTCTCTAGGAGACTGGACCTGAACCTTTCACTCCTTCGAAGCCTCTCCTCGATCTGCTTGATCTCTGTCATGTCTCTTGTGATGCCGACTAGATAGTTCACCTTGCCTGAGGCATCCTTCACCGGCGCCTTTATGGTGTAGATTATGCGGGTCTTCCCGTCAGCACCTCTGACTGGAAAGTCTGGCACATGTACCACTGTTCCTTTCGTTATGACCTCCCAGTCCTGCTGAGTGAGTATGTCAGCCTCCTCCTTAGGGTAAAGTGCGTATACAGTCCGGCCTATGATCTCACCCCTAGATTTGCCCAGTAGCTTGCAGTAAGCCTTGTTAGCGAAGAGATACTTGAAGTCTCGATCTTTGATGTATATGGGGTCAGGGGTGCTCTCCATCGTTGCCTCTAGGAACTGTTTGGAACTTTCAAGTTCCCTAGTTCTCTGCTCAACCAGCCTCTCCAGTCGTCCAGTGTAGCTTCGGAGCTCCTCCTCAAGCCTTTTCTGCTCGGTGATGTCCCGGACGCTGATGACTCTTCCGACAGTCTCACCATCCATCCTGTGAGGCCTCGAGTACCTCTCGAATACCTTTCCATTCTTGTATTCGAAGACGTCAATGCTCTCTAGGTCAGGGTTAGCGAAGAGTTCTTTAGTCTTCTTCTCGAAGGTCTTGAAGTCCTTTACGTGTGTGCTGAGATGCCTCATGACCTCTCGGTCGTCTCGAGAAGTCAAGATCGACTCAGGAATATTGAGCAGCTCAGCAAATCTCTTGTTGTAGGTGATGAGTTTCCCGCCATGGTCGACTACCAGGATGCCGTCTGCAGTCGACTCAAGTGTCCCAGTCAGGATTGAGGCGTAGCCTCTGATCCTCTCTTCCGCTCTCTTCTGTTCAGTGACATCGGTCCAGTTTGATATGTAGTACTTTAGTATCCCTTCATCTATGATCGGTATGCCTCTGATCTCAACCCAGAAGCGTTCTCCATTCTTTCTTCGAAAGACAGCCTCGATCTTGTCGAGTTCACCGGACATGCTGAGCCTCAAGTCATTACTGAGCCTCTCGACCTGATCCTCAGGCCACCAAGGGTAGGGCGCCTTCCTCCCGATGAGTTCTGATGAGGAGTATCCGGTTAACCTCTCCAGGGCTGGATTCGAGTAGAGTATTGAGGTGTCCGGGTTTGCGACCAGTAGTGGGTTAGGGGCATTCCGCAGGATACTGGAGCTGAACCTTCTGCTCTCTTCAATCTGTTTTTCCATCCTCTTCTGTTCTGTGATGTCTCTGCTGACACCTACAATATGCGTTACCGCGCCTGACGCATCCCTTATTGGCGCCTTCCTGGTGTGTAGCGTATGGACAACGCCCGTCAGGTCTGTGGCAGCTTCCTCAGGCACATCCACGACGACGCCCCGGCTGAGTACTTCACGATCCTTCGCCCTGAAGAAGTCAGCCTCCTTCTTCGAGAAATGATCATTGTCAGTTGTATGAACGATCTTATCTCTAGTTTTGCCTACAAATCTGCAGTAGGCATTATTCACCAGTATGTATCTGAGGTCCCTGTCCTTGATGAATACCATGTCTGGAAGATTGTCGATGACAGCTCTCAGGAACTGGCTGAGCCTCCTACACCTGAGCGCTGACCTCCGCTCCTCGGTCACGTCCCTCAGAACAGCGACTGAACCCTCAAACTCACCTTCCGATAGCACAGGGGATAGTTTAGCCGAGAACCACCTAGCTCCACTGCGTACTCGGAGCCAACATTCAACCGTCGCCGTCTTCCCCCTCCTATTCTCCCTGAAGGCCTCTGTGAAATCCTCGATTAACTGAGGAGGCAATACCTCTGAGTACTTTCGTCCAACCCCCTTCGAGGAGAGAAGGCTAACCCCTCCTTTCGGGGAGTGGTGGAAGGTGACTATGCCGTTCTTGTCGAAGGCGATCACATAGTCCTCCATGGAGCCGAGGATAGCGCTCAGCCTCCCCTCAGACTCCCTCAGAGCCTTCTCCGCCTTCACCAGGTCTGTAACATCACTCACAATGGCCTGGAAACCTGCCAGCAATCCTCTAACCCTGAACAGGGACGGTGAGGAGTACATGTAGATGTAGTGTCCGTCTTTGTGAATTGCCCGAAAATTAAGCCTCGGCCTGCGCCTCGGATGCCTCCACGCATCCAAGAACTTTCGGACTATCCACTTCCTGTCTTCTGGATGCAGAAAGTCGGCGAAGGGTTTCCCTACCAGCTCCTCTTGACTGTAGCCAAGAATCCTGCAGAGCGCCTTGTTGACGAAGGTGAATCGGCCTCTCAGGTCAACAGTCGCTATCCCTTCAGACGCATTCTCGACAAGGCTGCGATACTTTGCTTCACTTACGGCAAGCTTCTCCTCCAGCTCCTCAACCTGAATAGTCCTGCTTGCCATCCCAACCGCCTACGCACCGGTGTCCAGAACTATTCTCTGATTCCTCCTATTGTCTTTTGCTAGAGATCCGCTCCAGTGGAAATGGATCTCAATGAACTAGTGCCTCTGAACTATCTCCGCGTTCGCTACACCCTCAGACTTGGAAGAAAGCATGATACCCCGGAACTGCCAATCTCAATAACTGCTTAGAGTGCGTAGACTCGAACAGGCTCATGTAGCCGCATCTGTCTATCGGGGTTGAAACGGCTCTGAACATTCACTGATACGAGTTAGAGGGGGGATATGTGGCTATGGCTCCACTCCGCCCAGTAGCGACCCTCCCCTTTGTACGTGAACTCCCTCTTGGGCTGCCGCTCAGCCGGGGTTCATCGCCTTCCGGACCTGTTCTTCTGCTTCTTCTCTTTCAAGCTTGAACGATATATGATGAGGCCGGAGAGGAGAACAACCACTGCAAGCGTGATCAGGACTGTCGTAGTTGGGGAGCTGTAGAATGCTGCCGTTGCTGGTTGGGACGTCTTTCCAGTCGTCTCCTCTGGAGGGCTTGTGGCTGAGGGCTCACTCTCAGTCGGTTCAGGTGAAGGCAGAATGATCTTTCTGGCCCCTTCACGAGGCTCAGTATCCACCTGAACGACCTGCTTGTTCTTTTCAACAGCCGTCTGGGCGCTGGCGTAGAAGGCGTATCTTCTCCCAAGGTCGCTGAGAGCAACACCTGTGATCTTAAGTGTTGATCCTTGGATGGAGTACTTGAGAGGCTTCACCTGCCCTGTAGACTGATCAACATAGTAGACACCCTGCTTCTCCTGGTAATATCCTAGGACTATGCTGCCGAATGTCCTGTTCTCCTCGTATGCGTGTAGGTTGATCGCGTAGCTGTACTTGTCCACGAACCTTCCATCGATCACATACAGGATCGTGAGTGATTCGTCGCTCAGTTCGAAGCTGACCTGTAGGATGTCGGCGTCGGGGTCGTCGACATTCCCTCTCTCCCCCATTATGATCGTCTCCTCCAGGCAGTAGGTTGAGCCGATGACAGTGATGGAGAGTAATAGGCATAGGCGGAGGGTGGCGAGGCGGTCCAAGGAAGCTCCCATGACACAGACAGCTGCGCGATATGAATTTAAGGTTGACCGGGCACACGTAGCGCCCCTAGAAATCTCTGATCATGCCGAACCGTCAGTATTCACAAACGATCCTAACAGGTACAGAGACCTCCCTTGAGTACTGTCTGCCGGCTTGAATGTCATGATATGTTATCTGTAGCCTGACATCACCAACATGGATAATGTCTCTTCTGCCTGGTCTGATGTAGTCCATACCGACTTTGACATCCACTCTGAAAGGTATCTCGACGGATTTCTCGTTGCTACCTTGAGATATAGCAAGCACTGTCCGGTCCTCCATCTTCAAGGCTGCTACCTGAATATTTTCTCGAGCCAAGGTTTCCCCTGAGACATCCCTGCTGAATGAGGTCTGGTTGACAGTCACGTAACCGTTGTGCGGGGTGATCACCACAACAACGAGTTTGAGCCTCCCGAATCCAGACTCATACTTCAGGTTAATGTCGAAGGGCTCTCTTGCATAGGCGAATATCTCTGGGGTGTAGTCGAACATCATCGACTGCAATCGCTGGTTCTGCTGGGTTAGCTCATGATTCTGAATGTTGAGCGCGTAGTTCAGATAGCCCTGCATAATCGTCGTCGTGAAGAAGATGGCGGTCAGGACCGTCATAACGTTCAATTTCAAGTCTGAGCATACTCTCCGATTCTCAAGGCAGAGCGATTTTGAATCATATCAACCTATCGACAGTATCCCCACAGGAAACATATTGATGAAGACTGGAAGCGACACCCTCCGCATGATCTCCGATGCACCTCTGCAAACACGCGAATGGAATGTAGCGACAACAACATCGAGAACTTGTCTCTCTAACCATTCACCATGACAACCCCATCCCAGACTCTTCGTCGTTGCGTATCCATCTGGCAGAACTACTTGTTCGGTACCAATACCGGTGACACCCTCACCATCGCCCCCTCGATCTAGGGGTGAGGAAAGATGGCATCAGACTCTACCTTCCTGGCGAGGCAGCTTCATAGAGGAGTTTCCAGTAAGGTAACCTCAAGGTACTACGTACCTCACCTGCCACCCCCCTAGGGGGTGGGGGGGCCTCCCAGCATCTACACGTGCAGACCCGCAGGATGTGATTCGCTCCTCTGTCGATGCGTAAGCATCCTACGTTGCGAGGTGCCACGTATCTGCAAGTGGTGCAACGCTGCCTAGGAGGCAGTCCGTCTAGCTAAGCATCAGGCTCTCTTTGTTTTCTGTCTCTTGCTACGAAGATTCTGGTTCTCCTCGTAGAGCTGCTTCATCTCAGATTCTGTGTACGGGATCCTGCTCTTCTTCTGTTTCTGAATAAAATCTTCGAGCAGCTGGAGGAACGTGCAAGAGGGCCTAGATTTCTCAAGTCTGCTGAGCTTTGTGATGATGCCGTGCTCGGACCTGAATATGTGGGCGATCATCTCTGGTGAGTAGCTGAGGTGATGACGCTGAACGACCCTGTATCGGGTTCTCCTCCTCATAAGTCAACACCTAAGAAGTCCGGGTGCCTCTACGCCTTCCAAGATCTTCAAATCACGAGTGTAGCGGTGCTTAATCAATCTACTATCTTCCTGAATTCTTCAAGGCAAATCTGAGCAGACTCTACGAGTGACATGGGATGCCGGCGACACCACCTACTTCTATCTCCGGGATATTGAAGTTTAGGATTGGAGCGTTGGAGAAGGATATCAAGTACCCTTCGAGTCTACTGGGGATGGATCCCCGAAGATCCGCCTCTGAAACAGGCGACTATTCCTCATCGTCGTAGAGGACCATCGCCCCTAGGATGCCACAATGTTGCATAGCCCATTCCGGGCCTGTACGAACCGCTAGACTTCCCTGCTGAAGAGTCTGTGTTACCACACCTGCCACACGCAAGATCTTCAGAGAAGTAGGGGTGTTAGTCGAATGTGAAAGGTTGACGTCTTGGTCTTGAGTACTCGTCTATCATGAGGATAGCTTGCTACCTCCATCTTCCTGCAGCTCCACGAGCCTGTCCCTGACAAGACTTGCATATCCAGTAGTCGGGGGAGAAGTGGTCGAGATCGCTGCTCTCATGCATGCAGATGTCACACCGCACATGTTCAGGCTCCTTTGGCGTATGAGCCTCTGTCATTAGACCGGAAGCAGCATCCTGTGTCGTCAAGCAACCCATGTTAGGTCGATTCAGATCTTCAGGCTTGTTAAGGTTGATCTAATCAAGTAGTATTCCGCCAGTAGCACTACTTGGCAGGAGGGAAGAGTAGATCTATGAAGGCGTCGTCCGCTGCCAAAAGACAGGCCATCACTGACGGAGGTGAAGTGAATGGAAGCTTCTCTTGAGGATATGTCGGCTGCGCCCGGTTATCTCTTCTTCGGCCCTAAAGATCTCACCTTCTTCCTTTCGCCTCTGTTTTGATGATGGGAGGTCTGCATATGATAGATGGCTAGAGCTGCGGCTGCCGTCGCGAATAGTCCGAGCATAAGCCAGTTGCTTGACTTCCTTGCCTTCTCTTCCCCTGTTGCAGGTCCAGGTTTGGCGGCTGCTCGAGGTTGGACAGGTTCAAGCTCAGCCAGCCTCCTGGCGAGGTCAATCATCCGCTCTCTATGCTTCGCTGCGGCTTCATCGAGGATCTGGTCTCGAACTTCTTTTGTGATCTCGCCCTTGCGGAATGCTTCGTCAAGCCTCCGCTTTATCTCCTCCAGCTTACTCAGCTTGATCCACCTTCAGTACAGGCGCTCCCCCATGGGACACCGACGAAACCCTTGGGGCTTCACATCTTCGCCTAGATGTTGACTTCGTTCTCTCGCTGCCTGAGATGCACGAAATTGATTGTTGCGGTATGCAATAAACGTATTTGCAGGCAGACCTCCATAAACTCCAAACATGTGCGAGACGGGAACAGAGGAGGGGGTCAACCTACAGGACTGAGTTATCTGGTCACCATCTTGACCAGGCTTGTCAATCCACCTCTCCTCCTGCCTCAAGTGAACATTTATCCGAGTTGGGCTTGGAGTTGAGTTCAAATTCGACCTGGCTGAGTATCCTGCTGATTTTGAGGGGCCATCGACCTACCAGTGATCGATTCAGGACAGACAACTCAGCATCTACGAAGCCTTCGATATTTGACTGGCAGAGAGATAGCGGCCAGTATTCGCGTGTAGGAACTGATGTTGAGGCGGCACCTAGCCAGAGAGTCTACCTTGCGAAGCTGAGATTCATAGCAGCCTCGCAAGAACTGCGTCACTCACAATCAAACTGGTCAACCTGATGCTCGTTGAACTAGGCCTTCATATTGGCTGACACACCCACCATCAGGAACAGCTTAGGACATTTGAGAAGCTTGACTGCTTTCATGCAAGATTGAGTTGAGACTCTCTAGGAGGTTTCTTAGGAAAAAGGGTTTGAAAAAAGAGGGATTAAGTGGACTAGGCGGGATTTGAGGCAATATTGTTTCTCAAAATGAGCTTGAAATCCCGGGAGAAGCATTGAATTCCTGAAAGCCTAGCCCATTGATGATCGACTATGCCGAGGGTCTTGACGTTCACGGTCACGTTGAGGAGGTAGGAGGGTGGCGGATATTCAGGAGATGCGTCGAGTTACCGGTGGTTACAAGTCAGGGCGAGAGCGAGGAAGAAGTCCTCAGCAACATTAGGGAAGCCATAGGATTAGTCTTAGAGGAACCCAAGCCGCGCTCAAGCCCAGAAACCCGACAAGTGGAACTGAAAACTGTCACAGTCTAGGCTCCCTACCCTATCTTGGCGAGACGCCCTGAGAGCCCTGCAGAAAGTTGGCTCAAGACCTGCCAGACAATAAAGTCACATTCTCTTGAGCGACAATGAAAACCTCGTCGTTGTTCCACGCCATGACGAGATAAGCCCGGCACGTTGTCAAGCATAATCGACCAAGCAAAGCTTACTGTGGAGGAGTTTCTCAAACTTGTCAAATAGCATTAGTTAGCGAGAATGAAGTGGAGAGAAGATGTGGGAAAAGAGATTTGAACTTTCGACTAGAGATGTGTCGGGTCAAGTCACCTAATGTCTGACAAGAAACGACCATCACAATCCCTACGGGGCCGCTCCAAGTCGTCCAGCATAGCTAGACTACACTCCATTACATCAAATAACGTTTAGAATGCTGATCGACATAGACTATGGAAAAATTCGGACTTACTGTGTAGATTTCGAGCGGATCAGTTTTCCTGTTGGTGCTGATGGCTTGAGAGTTTAGAACCTAAACTCCTAATTCACAGACAGGAACTAAGATG
>JAWCLX010000025.1:0-10856 GCA_038850385.1 Bathyarchaeia archaeon
GTTCCCCCCTCAGTCATAGCCTCGACGTACACTTCAGCATCGTTATCGTGGTCAGGGTGGCAGTGCGATATCAGGAGGGAATCGACCTTCCTAGGGTCGAGGCCTAGCCTGTTTGAGTAAGCTATCGACCCTGGACCTGGATCTATCTGTATGTTACGGGCCCCGAGGATCCTTATTCCTCCAGTCTGCCTTGTCTGCGTGATCATTGAGAATCTGCCGCCGCCAGTTCCCAGAAATATGAGTTGGTCTCCAGCCATTATCCAGAAACTCCAGAGAATAACCTATCCATTGTAGATGCTCATCTAAGCTTCACGTGCCCCAGACTTGCTGCGGAGAATCATCCAAAAGAGAGAGGCTGAGACTGCCAGAAGCACAGAGACGCCAACTACTTGAACGGACAGGCTTACGGCATTCTCGAGAATCTCGAAGACACCACCATAAGTCTTGGCGGCAACCTCGTAGGCGTAGAAGTAGTAATTGAAGAACCAATGAAGCAGAATCGGCGCGTAGAAACCATACACCAAGTAGGAGAGGAAGAATACTAGCCCTACTATGGAGGAGGATGTTACCTTTCCTATCTCCCACCCTGAACCGGATAAGTAGTGGGCTAGGCCGAAGATCAATGAGGTCAGGATCGCCAGAGCCCATTCAGATGTGTTGATCCCTCTCCTGAATCCGTCACGAACAATGCTTGAGCGGGAAGCCTCCTTTCCTCTATCAGGAGAAGCCACTGACAAGATAAGTTGCTTGAGGGCTGCGTCAGCCTTGAGTCTTCGACTGCTCGAAAGATCACGTATCGTGATGAGGACGGAGTAGAGCATGTAAGGTGAGATCCTGAACATCACTTCTTCGAAGATCGGCGAGTATGCTAGTTCGAAGAGCTCACGGTAAGTGTCCTCAAACTCAATTGTACCCGTAGGGACTCCGACAGCCTCCTGGAGACCCTGCATAACAAGAACCAAGACGAGTAAGGCGCTTGAGATCGCGGGGAAGACATAGAGGAGATTTGATGAGGTCGAGATCCTTTGTTGAGAGACCCCTCTCAGGGCTCTGAGGAATCCTCCATCAGCCCTCCAAGCCAAGGCAAAACTGACGATGTAGAATGTCCAGATCAGGATGAAGACGACTCCAAAAGATGCTTTGACCGGCACTCTGACGACGATAAGGGCCAGCAGACCGAGAGGAAGATGCTCAACCGATCTCTGGCTGAACTCCACCCCCTCAGGGGTAAGCAACATTATGGATACGCCTATCAGCATCGCCAAGAGATACGTTGAGACCAAGAACGCCACCGCTGCCCTAAGAGCAAAGAGAAACAGCCTACTGAGAGAAGCAACCTTGATCAGTGATATCTGTCTCAAACCGGAATCTGAGCACTCCCATATTTTCTATTTCTTTCCGATACAGGGGCGGATCGCAGCCTGCGTCACTAGCTAAGTCACGCCCCAGACATTCGGCCACTGACCGGTTCAAGAAATGCTCAACGCCGAATCACATGTTGATCGTTCTTGACATCTTCCTTTAAAGAAGTTCTATAATCGATTCTGTACGCGAAGCCTTCAGAGGCGGTGGCCTGAACGTCCAACAGACCGATGAAGCTTAGCCAGTCTGCAAGTCTAGTCTCTAACAACATCGGCAGAAGATGTGGCGAATGTGAGACCTTCAGCAAGTGTAAGGGTGGATTCTGCCCGAAGACGGAGGTTGAGGTGAGCAGGGACCACCCTGCATGTCAATTGTTCTCAAGCCCGCATATCCTAGGCGACTGGCGCAGAGACGCCGCCGATGGGAGGGGGGGAGCATACTCCAGCAGCAGTCAAGACCTCGGCCTCCACCTGAAGGCTTACAGGATCGATGGCAGCTGCAGTGGACCTGACCCTGACTACTGCACTGTCTACTGCCTGAAGTACTGGAGCTGCCAGCTGGTCCTCGACGAGGTCAGGAGGCAAGAGAGACCTAGATAGGCTACTCCTAGATCAACAGAGTTTGACCTTACCCTCGATAAGCTCCTTACAGAAGACGTCGAGGCCATCCAGCTCAGCCTGAATAGCCTCCCTCACAGGATCCTCGACCTCTTTCATTCTAGTGTTAGGTTCAAGCACAAGCTGGGCTGAGACAACCTTTGGCTCATTTATCGGTTTTCCAATCTGGCTGAGAAGCCAGACGTAGACCTCCTTGATCCCTGGAACTTTACGGTAGACTTCTTCAGCCATCCTGTAGGTCAGGATGTTGTATATCTTCCCCACATGGCTTACCGGATTCTTACCGCATGCAGCCTCTGAGCAGGTAGGCCTGTTCAGCGGTATTATACCGTTAACCCGGTTTCCCCGCCCAACCTGACCGCAGTCCCCGCCGTCGGCTGAGGTTCCTAGCACAGTAAGGTACATCCCAGCGATTCCGCGACCCGGCATGTCAGCAGTATTGAGGTCCACACTGACCTTGAACTGAACCCTCGGCCCCACGTACTCCTTGATCTCTTGAAGAACCTCCTCTTTCAGCCTGAAGTACTCTGGTTCACTGTTTATGTAACCATCCACAAAGGCCATTCCAACCGTTAGATGCAGCTCATCGTCCTTACGTAGCCCCATGACCTTTACGTCTTCACCAGTCTCTGGGAAGTCACTCTTGAAGGATGGACCGTTGAGGTAGAACTCAACGTTTCGAACTACCTGTTCAGTCGCGGTCATCGGAGCGAAACCTACAGCTGCAGAGGTGTCGTTAGCGCCGAGGAACCTATCTTTTCTCGCGAATATGTCGGCTAAAGCTTGGGAGCCACGCTTCAGCTCAACCTGATATCTGAGGTGTTCTTCAGGGTCAACAAGCCTCAGGTTCTTCTTCACCCATTCCTTTGAGGCTTTCAGAGCGATCTCCTCCACAGGGATGGTCTCATCCCCGACTGTGAAGGTGGCCCTGTCTCCGATGACGAGAAGCATCGGCTTCAGGACTTTGCCCCCTCCGAACGCGACCTCAACATCCCCAGCAACAAGAAGGCTCTTGTCTGTGTTGTGATGCATGACTGCGCCGAACCTCTTCATGTACTCCTTGCTAAGCTCTCTTGAGATCTCGTCTGCTATCGCATCGCATATCGTGTCTGGGTGGCCTAGACCCTTGCGTTCACAGATCTCTGTCCTCTGCTCTTGCAGAGGCTTCTGTTTGAGCTCGTCTAGAACTATCTCGAACATCCTCTCAGCCCTGCTTGTCAAGATGGCTTAAGGCATACTGTTAATAAGTCTGTGCCACCGATATTCCTAAAGGAATCTTGTTTTCAAAGCCTCCGGCAGCCGCAACTGTCCCGGCAGTCTTCACTTCGACTCGTTCAGCAAGATCTCAACAGTCCACCTCGCAGCCTTCCCCACAACATCCGGGCACTTATCCGTATGCCCCCCTGCCCTGTCGAACTCCTCACGATCTTTGGGGTCCCAGAAGTTGTAGGAGCGCCCCAGAATCTTTGTCTGGATGTCCTTGCACAGGATACTTCCGTATTCCGCCATGAACTTGTCATGGAGCTTCTTGGCTAAGGTCATGCATTTCTCTCTCTCACCTAGGTTCAGAAATTCTTCACGGCCGTATCTGCGACTTATAGCGGCGACCCCTCCTGAGAGGGCCCCACATGTCCCATTGCCTGAACGGGCTAACCCTCCAGCCAGCCCATCAATCGCCTTGAATACTTCGCGGTCACCCATCCCCAGGACTTCGCTCACCGCTGCGAAGACACATTGAGGACAGCTACCGTATTCCCTTTCGAATCCGAAACCTAACTTGTAGGCTCGCTCCATCTTCCCTTCAGAGTTCTCTGCCAAGACTCAACTCGACTCCTTCTATGCTTCAGGCCGGTAAGACCTAAGCTAAGGGGTCACGGTTCGTTAATGAAGGTTTCGAGTTGTATGCCAGTTCTCTTCAATTCTTTTAATATCCGGACTGGTAGCGGTTACTTGTGACTAGATTTGAAGGCAGCCAGATTCTATGGGGTCGGTGAACCACTAAGAATAGAGGAGGCTGAGAAGCCGGAAGTCTCTTCGGGGGAGGTTCTTGTCAAGATCAGAGCCTGCGGCATATGCCACACTGATCTCCACTTCATAGATGAAGGAATCTTGAAGCCTGGTAAGATACCTCAGATCATGGGGCATGAAGCAGCAGGGGAAGTCGTCGACGTTGGTGAAGGGGTTGAAGCGATCCGGGAGGGCGACAGGGTTCTGATCCATTTCTACTTCAGTTGTGGTGAATGCTACTACTGTCTGCGAGGGCGTGAGAGCCTCTGCATCAGCCCTCACTTCAGACAGTTCGGATTCAACACGGATGGGGGTTATGCAGAGTACGCCAAGGCGCCGGCAAGGAGCGTGCTGCGAATACCGGATGGAGTCCCCTACGAGTCAGGGATACTTGTTGACGCAGGATCTACAGCCTATCATGCTGTAAAGAGGATCGGTGGAGTGAGGCTTGGGGATACTGTAGTGATAGTGGGCGCCGGAGGAGTGGGGCTATGCACTCTCCAGATTGCCAAGCTCAGCGGAGCGACTGTCATGGCGGTAGACATTCGAGACGATAAGTTGAGGGTGGCGGAGTCCTTAGGCGCCGACTACACGGTCAACTCCGTAAAGGAGGACCTAGTCGCTGAAGTCAAGGAACTGACGAATGGGAGAGGAGTCGACTTCGTCTATGAGTTCGTAGGGCGGACAGAGACTATGCACGATTCCATGAATATTCTAGCAAGAGGAGGCAAACTGGTGTTGATCGGGTACTCAGAAGACAACCTTACACTAGATCCTAGAAGAACTGTAAGAGAGGAGTTGCAGGTTGTTGGCTCACGGGCGAGCTCGAAGTATGAGACCATGGAAGTCGTCAGGCTCGTCAGTGAAGGCAAGTTCAAGCTTGAACCATTGATCACTCACAGAATTCCTCTTGAGAAGGTTAATGATGGACTCGACTTGGTCAGGAGGGGGGAGGCGATCAGGGCTGTTGTGATGGTCTAGAGGATGCCGGAACCTAAGGCCCCCCTCAGTAGGCAAAGGATCCTTCATATGAGACTTGAGTCTCTCTTCGCAAATCTAGGGAGGGGCTGATCCGCCTTCTGCGGATGGTGATGTGTGTGAGCCCTATCAGAACAATGGCAGTAACCGCGATCACCCATAGGTACTGTTCCTGGAATAAATCATATTCAGGCTCTGGGGGCTCAGCAAGTTCCTCTCGAGGCTTCTCCGAAGTCGGTTTTGAAGGTGGTGGAGCAGAGGGCGATTCTGTTTCTTGCTCCGGCAACTCTGTCTTCAGGAAGTATACTGTCTGGATCTGGTAGTCTTCTACGTGGGTCGTGGTGACGGCGCAGCAGGCTCCAGCCCTGAAAGTCGCCTCCTCACGAGCAGTGTATGACACAAGGAGGCCTGTATCTCTCTCGAAGTAGAAGGCTGCTTCAGCGCTCCCATCTTCAGGGAAACGTGTCACGGTCTGGATCGTCACTTTCTTTGCTCCGGAATACCGGAGTATGATGACTGAGACGTTGTGGCCGTGCAGGCTGATCGTTCCCTCGTCAGCAAAACACCTTACCACCTGCCCTCCCCAGTAGTACTGGGTCTCTTGGCCTCTCTTGAGTAACGTTGAGGCAAAGTATACCGTCGGCATCCCTCTCTTTGAGTTGCATACGTTCTCGTCCTCCAACAGGTCGCCCTCAGACTCCTGATTTACGACTCTGAGTGAAGCGCGGTCTATCGAGGAGACTATCCTTAGGTTGGCTTGAAAGTTCATGTCCTGCCTGAAGAATCCTGTTCCGGAGCTTGACCGATTGATCATCCTGCGATCCTCGACCACCAGGATTGTTGCGTTAAGCCTCTTCACAACGGCTTCCCCTCTAATCTCCTCGATGATTATTGCTTGACCCACATAGGATCCTGTTCCAGCCGACTCGGTTCTGCAAGTGATCTGATAGGTCCAGCAGAAACCCTCGGCCAGATTTTCATCAGAACCGGCTCCGACAGGTTCGAGTACTGAAAAATGGAGTGTGAGGAAAAGGAGGATGCATGCACAGATGCCGGAGGTGTGCAATACGACTCTCCACTAACCGGATCTACCATTCTGGGCTTTTAACTGTTAACGACACAACATGAGTTATTGGAAATCTATTATACCCAAGCGTGCTAGATTCATACGGGGCGATTCTGAAGACTCTAGAAGACTCCGATAGATGGTTGAGGTGACTGCTTCTGATATCTCAGGAAGAGGTGTGTAAGGTTCTCAAGAGATACGATCTTGACAAACTCAGGATCGGTACGATTGGAAGCCACTCTGCACTGGATATATGTGACGGAGCTAAGAGCGAGGGTCTAGGTACAGTGGTCATATGTCAGAGAGGACGCGAGAAGACCTATCTCAGGTACAAGCGAATAGTTGACAGAGCCATCATACTCGACAGTTTCGTTGATGCCGTCAGCCCGAACATCCAAGATGAATTGAGGAAGCTCAACGTTGTATTCGTTGCAAACAGATCATTCTCCACGTATATTGGGTACGACAGAATTGAGGATGAGTTCTTGGTTCCGATCTTCGGGAATAGGGCGATCCTGAGATCTGAGGAGAGAGACACGCCACGTAACCAGACGTACCTACTGCAGAAGGCTGGGATAGAGACCCCTAGGATCTTCAAGTCACCCGAGGAGATCGATCGCCTAGTCATCGTGAAGGTTCCTGAGGCAAAGAGGAGGATTGAGAGAGCCTTCTTTTACGCCTCAAGCTTAGAGGATTATAGAAGAAAGGCCGAGATGAGAATCATGAAGGGCATAGTATCAGAGACAGACTTGGAAAGGGCTACAATTGAAGAGTTCGTTATGGGGGCCAAGTTCAACTTCAACTACTTCTGGTCCCCGCTGAGCGGTGAAGTGGAGTTCCTTGGGGTCGATAGGAGGATCCAGACTGATCTGGACGGGGTTCTCTCCCTCCCTGCTAGAGATCAGTTGGAGTTCGAGTCGGTGGTTCAGAATATAGAGGTTGGGCATGAAGGGGCCACTGTGAGGGAGTCTCTCCTTGAGAGGGTCTACGATATCGGTGAGAGATTCGCTGAGACGTGCAGACGCGAGTATCCTCCTGGAATAATCGGTCCTTTCGCCCTTCAGGGGGCTATCAAGAAAGATCTTGAGATCTGCATCTTCGACGTCAGCCCTAGGGTGCCCTGTTCACCCATCATATCCACGACAAGCCCATATTCAAGATGGTATTATGGAGAACAGATGACTACGGGGAGAAGGATAGCCTTAGAGGTCAATGAGGCCAGCCGGACAGATAGGCTTAGTGAAGTCGTCACATGATAAGCAAGGAAGAGATCTCCAGAACGATCAAACGTTACAAGCCTGACAAGATCACGATAGGAACCATATGCTCACACTCCGCCTTACAGATCTTCTATGGAGCACGCCAAGAAGGCTTCAAGACCATAGGCATATGCACACCTGATAGACGCTTCGTCTATGAAGCCTTCAGATACGCTAGACCTGACTACTACATCATCGTTGACGACTACCAAGACTTGGTGGAGGAGAGATTTCAAGAAGAGCTGCTGCATAAGAATGCTGTTATCATACCTCATGGATCCTTCGTGGAATATGTTGGTGCAGAGAACCTCAAGAAAGAGTTTCATGTTCCGATCTACGGGAATAGAAGTGCCTTAGAGTTTGAGGGTGATAGGCGCAAGATGCGGATCTGGCTCCAAGAGGCAGGGGTCAGGATCCCTAGAGAATACCAAGATCCATCAGAGATCGATAGGCCATGCATAGTGAAATTTCATGGAGCACGTGGTGGGAGGGGGTTCTTCGTGGTTGACTCTGCAAGAAAATACCGAGAGAAGGTCGAGATCGGAGTGAAGAAGGGAATAGTGAGCGAGTTAGACCTCAAGGACAGAACCATACAGGAACTCGTGGTTGGGGTGCGCTACTACCCACAGTACTTCTATTCACTGATGTTTCAGGGTGAAGTAAGAGCTGGAGAGGGACGTGTCGAACTGTTAGGTGTTGACAGAAGGTTGGAGAGTAACGTAGATGATCTCTACAGGATCCCCAAGTCTGAGGACGGCCCTGGGATAGAGCCTTCATACGTCATCACCGGAAATATACCCGTAGTTCTCAGGGAATCGCTTCTTCCGAAAGTTTTAGATCTGGGAAGGAGGGTCACAGAAGCTTCAGTAAAGCTCTTTCCACCAGGCATCATTGGACCATTCTGCCTGGAGACTGTCTGCACTGACAGTCTCGAGTTTGTCACTTTTGAGGTTTCAGCCAGAATCGTCGCTGGAACGAATCTGTATCCAGGAGGCTCGCCGTACTCATGCTACTTGTTCTCAGAGCCCATGTCCACCGGCAGAAGGATGGCTCTAGAGATCAAGGAGGGCATTCACAGAAGAAGGCTCATCAACCTGGTGAGCTGAGCCCTCTAACACATGAGAACAGAGTTAATCGACCTCTGAAAACTTCCTTTCCCCAAAATATTTCAAATACTATAATCCTATAGTCGAGTCAAAGATCACTCCAGCAAGGTATGCTAAATGGACGTGTTCGAAGCGATCCGAGTTAGACGAAGCGTTAGAAGATACAAGCCTACACCAGTTGAGAGAGAGAAGCTTGAACGTGTCCTTGAGGCCGCTAGGCTGGCGCCTTCAGCTGCAAACAGACAGCCCTGGCACTTTGTTGTGGTGACGGACCCCTCTGTCAGGGATGAGCTTGTCATGGCTCACGAGCGTGACCAGTTCTTCAGAAGCACAGGTCATCTTCTGAGAGCACCTGTTGTGATCGTGGCCTGTGCAGACCAGAAGAGAGCATGGGTTAGGAGAGACGGTGAGGAATACTGGAAAGTCGACGTCGCGATAGCCATGCAGAACATGGTTCTCTGCGCAACAGAGGAAGGTCTAGGGACATGCTGGATAGCAGCATTCAGCCCTGAGGCAACACGTAAGATCTTAGGCATTCCCGACGATATCAGAATAGTCGCCATTACGCCGCTCGGTTACCCTGACGAGTCGCCCGCCGCCTCTGACAGAAGAGCCATGCAGGAGATCGTGCACTATCAACACTGGTAGACAAGCTACGGAAGCGGTATCCCATTTCTAGGATGGTGGAAGCTTGAAAACCTCGCTTAAGGAGATCACTATCTCAACCAAGAGTAGGATCCAACTCATAGACATAACAGGCCAAGTTGAGGAGCTCGTGCGCAACGCCGAAGTGGCTAATGGGATCTGTCTGATCTTCAGCCTTCACTCAACCACAGCGGTAGTAATCAATGAGAATGAGAAAGGTCTAATCAGCGACATAATCCGTAAGGTAAGCGAGGAGTTCCCCAAAGGAGCCGGCTGGAGCCATGACAGAATAGACGATAATGCGGATGCACATCTGGCCTCAACATTCATCGGCTCCTCGAAAGCCCTGCCAATAAGAGATGGTGGGCTGATGCGAGGTACATGGCAGAGCATCTTTCTCTTGGAGCTTGACGGGCCAAGAACAAGAACATTGATGGTTGAAGTCATTGGAGAGTAGCATTAAGCGCGTAGATGAAGTATCGGACATCAGGTGATCTCGATGAACGAGACTGTTAGGGCTCGGTGACCGGGGTCACCGGGCATCATCACTTCTCTAAGGAGTATTAACTCGACCTCGCTCTCCATCATTCATTAGAGAGAGGTCTCTGAATGGTCTTCGCGTCTGTCAAGAAGTGACACCAGTATTCAACTCGGGTCCAATCATAGGCGGCGTCCTCCTGCTTTTTATTCAGAGTTCTGCCCGGCGCTACCCTGAGCCTAAGTCCATTCAGTGGCAGCCGTGCTCGTCTCGGCATCCAGCTGCCCTGATGCTTTTCGAGTATCCCGAGAATTGAGGCCGGACCCATGCACTTCATTAGTATTTTTCATTCTTTTATTTCATTCCAGTTTACGGGGGGCACCTTACTGACTGGAGATCTTAAGTGCCCCTTATGGAATGCTGTCTCTCATGCTTGGCCTTGTATCATCTTCTGCAGTCTCTCCCAAACGGCTCCCAAAGCACTCTAGCCTAGACTATATTCCACCCCCGCCGTGAACCGGATAGTCTTATATTTTTGAGTGGCATAAACTCAGCTGAAGAAGAAATGTCTCTTGGCATAAACCTGACAAACCTGCTTATCCAGGTCGTCGTAGGCGTGATCGTCCTGTCGCCGATCCTATGGCTTGTGGGCCGCGGACTTGTCGGCAAACAGAAGGCCAAGTTCACGGATGCCATCTGGATAGTAGCTCTTGGAATAGTCATCAACACTATACTGGGAGCCTACATTCATGGCCTGCTCGGATTCGCAGTAACGCTTCTCATCTGGCTTGGTCTGATAAAGCATTTCTTCGACACTGGCTGGCTGATGGCTCTGGCAATAGCGATCATAGCCGTAATCATCCTCGGAATCATAGTGCTTCTGCTCGCTGCCGCGGGCATAGCGTTCTTCGCAGGCCTTGGAGCGATGCGGGGCCTACTCTAGCCTTTTACTGAAGAGAACCTTTTTTTCTCAGCCCACGCTCCAGGGAACCGGCTGGAGTTCAACGCCCCTTCATCCAGCACTCACAGATGACGCCGCAGATGATAAAGATCGCACGTTGCATAGGAGTGGAACTGTACGCCGGCAGCGAATGCCCTCTAACGTTTACCAACAGCCCCTACTACGCCCACAGACACCTGGCCTCCGTCGACCTCTACCCCAAGAGAGGAGTTGAGGAGGCTTGCAGCCCAGTTCAAGGAACAGTGCTGGAAACTAGGAGACTGAAGCTGACAGGTGACTACGTCACATTGATCGAGACTGAGAAGGTTGGGGTCTGCGTGAAGATTCTCCATGTGGAACCTGAAGTTGAGGCTGGAGACAGTGTAATCCCTGGAGAT
>JAWCLX010000025.1:10866-13308 GCA_038850385.1 Bathyarchaeia archaeon
TCTAGGCAGATTCATATGGAGCCCATTCTTCGACTTCTGGACTGACCCCCACATGCATGTAGAAGTCCGCCCCTCGAATGATCGTCTGAGGGCTAGGGGCGGCTACGAGCTTGATCCAGAGCCGTTGACCTCAAGGATGAGGTTTGAGTGTCCGCCAGCGAGAACATTCAGGGTCGAAGAAGTACAGGATAGATACAGCCTACTTAGGCCTACTTCACCTATCCCAGCATTCACAACTCCTCTTGTGCTTACCCTCGACGGGGCCCCATTCATTCTTGAGGGAGGCTTACCGCATTATGGACACGGAGCCCTCTGGACCTGCGGCCCTGAGCATGAAGGCATATCTAGGAGGATCGTGAATGAATCCTTCGAAGTCGACTTTGTTCAAGGTCGGTATCTTCACTTTACATGCCTCAGACGGAATCTCACAGTCAAGGGACATGAGTACAGAGGCATCGGCCTGTACCTTAATCACCCCTACATAAAACTGATCCCGAGAACCGTTGGAGAAAATGCTCTCGAGGTCGGTGATGAAGTCTTGATAGACGAGATCTCGTTACCCATGGTAGGAGGCTCCTAAGCCACAACAAGGTTGCTTAAAGACATAAATAGTGATGGATCTTAGGTGAGCGGTCTGAGAGCTTGCATCACAGGACATGTACCCTTGTTTCCAACGGGTTGACCTCTATTGATAACTGTGGTCGGTGCGGGAAAGATCGGTAGTGCTTGCGCGTTAAGAATCGTCAGCATGCAGATCGCCGATGTCACTTTGATCGATATTCAGGGAGGACTTGCTCAGGGTGAGGCTCTTGATATGATCCAGGCCTCTCCATTGATGGGTTTTGACGGAGAGATCAAGGGCAGTACAGATTTCTCAGAGATGGTTGGGTCAGACCTGGTGATAGTCACTGCAGGGTATCCTCGAAAACCGGATACTTCGCGGCGTGACCTCGCACAGGGGAATGCGAAGATCGTCTCTTCAGTCGTCCAGAAAATAGTTCGGTATGCACCAAAATCCAAGATATTGATGGTCACTAACCCTGTAGACGCAATGACCTACATAGCATATAGAAAGTCTGGGTTCAACCGTAATAGAGTCTTAGGCATGAGTGGACTACTCGATGCCAGCAGGTACAGGACCTATCTAGCACAGGAACTCAAGATCTCAAGATCAGACATTCAAGGATTAGTCATAGGAGAGCACGGCGACCTGATGATACCTCTCATCGAGTACACCTCAGTATCGGGGGTACCGATAAAGAGGCTGATGAGCACAGACAAGATCCAAGAGATAGTGGAGAGGACGAGGACCAGCGCCATGGATGTTATCAAGGCGAAGGGGGCTACTGTACATGCACCGGCTTGTGCGGTTGCTGCCATGACCGACGCCATAATAAATAATAGAAGGAGAGTTATGGGCGCCTCCGTGATTCCTGATGGCGAGTATGGCATCAGAGAGGTCTCGATAGGTCTCCCCATAGTGCTTGGAGAAAATGGGGTTGAGAGAATCGTTGAGCTGGATCTTGATGTTGAAGAGAGGAGACGACTTCTGGAGGCAGCCTCTTCAGTCAAGGCCGTGATATCCCAGATAGACTCCATATAGACTGCTTATGCCACCCTTCTGCTCGACTCCAAGCCTTGGACCTGACTTGGAGGAGGTAGAAAACCCTCAGATTCCAGAAGTCTCAGTGAACGCTGATACTTAGATATTCTCTGTTCGGCGCTGTCTCTCAGAGATTCATAGCTCAGCCTCACCCTTGCCATCCCTGAATCGACAGCAGCCTTCCCAATCGCAGCTGCAACTCTTGGGTACAGATTCGGATCCATCATCGTGGGCATTATGTGATCTTCCCTGAGTCCCTGCTCCTCAGCCAGCCTAGAGATCTCCTGTGCCGCCGTGAGCATCATCCCTGTATTGATGCCTCTTGCTCTGACATCTAGTAAGCCCCGAAATATCGCTGGAAAACCCAGTGAGTTGTTGATTTGGTTAGGGAAGTCTGACCGGCCTGTGGCGACTATCTTAGCCCCTGCCTTCTTCGCGGTCTGAGGCAATATCTCTGGAACAGGGTTTGCAAGGGCGAAGACGATCGCCCTATCAGCCATTCTGGAGACCATCTCCTCAGTTATCACTCCTGGGCCAGGCCTCGATAATGCGACGACCACGTCAGCTCCCATCATTGCCTCCTGGATTCCGCCTCTTACTCCCTGCCTGTTCGTCACCTTAGCCATCTCTGCCTTATACCTGTCAAGGTCCCCTCTTCCTTCATAGATTGTCCCTTTGCTGTCGACCATGATTATACTCTGAGCTTTTACTCCAGCTTCGATCATGAGTCTGGTTGAACCGAACGCTGCGGAACCTGCACCAACCACGGCGACGCGTATCTGGTCAAGCCTCTTCTCCACGAGCTTAAGCGCGTTAAGCAGACCTGCAAGGACTACGAT
>JAWCLX010000026.1:0-9676 GCA_038850385.1 Bathyarchaeia archaeon
CAAGAACGCAAGGTTCGGAAAGATAGACGCCCATATCGCTACATGCGCATTCTCTAGAGAGACCCTCCAGAAGACTGTCCAGATAGCTGAGACGATGGGTTTCAGACTCGTCCATGCGATAGTTGACTCTGTCTGGGTTACTAGGAAAGATGCTGGGGAGGAGGACTATCTGGAGCTTGCAGGCAGGATCCGAGGTGAACTTGGACTACCGATCTCATTTGAGGGCAGATACCGCTGGATCATATTCCCACCCTCAAGGATTAGACCTGAACTTCCTGCACATAACAGATACTACGGCGTCTTCACCGACGGCAGGATCAAATGCAGAGGGATCGAGTTAAGGAGAAGAGATGTGCCAGTATTCATAAAGAGACTTCAATATGAGATCATATCTAAACTTGCTGAAGCTCATAATTCAGATGAACTCTTCAGATCTGCTCCCAGCACCATTCCGATAATCAAGGGCTATATTAGAGCCCTGAGGGAAAGGAAATTCGATCCGCTACACTTACTGGTTCAGAAGCACCTCTCAAAGATTCCTTCAGAATACAGAAAGAACTACCTCCATTCTATAGCTGCAAAGCAGCTCTCCAGAGGAGGGATGGAACTCAACCAAGGAGAGTCCGTAACCTTCCTCATTACTGATGAAGACAACCCTATCCCTGAGAGACGCGTCCTTGCAAGAGAGCTCTTGGATGAAGGCTCAAGCTACGATGCCGCCAGATACGAAGCCATGCTTCTGGAGTCGGCATCAAACATACTCTCACCCCTAGGCTACAGCATCAACCGTCTGCAGAGAATGCTGGAGTCCACTGAAACATTACCATATGCCCTGAGAACAGGGAAAGAAGCGGCTCCACAAGACATGACATCGCCTCCCACACCCGTCTCTGTAAGAGTCGTTCCTTCCAAGAGTGTCCGGCGGATAATCTTCGAACTCAATCCGGCCTGACCTACTAAACACCATGACATAGAACACATCGAAAAGGCAGCTGTTTCATATCCATCGATCTCGGCAGCCAAGACAGTCATCTGGACTGGAAATCTTGAGAAGCTGAGCCAACACCAAACGCTTAAAGGCATATCTTAGTCGTATAAGACGGCATGGTGAGCACTATGAGTGAAGTGCGATTCGCATCTGGAGAGGGTCAAATTGGCAGGATAATAGTTGGACGCCTCCTGCCGGGAACTGACCTGATGGAGGGCCTACAGAAGATCTGTGACCAATACGACATCAAACACGGTGTCATCGTCGACTGTATAGGCAGTCTACGGAAGGCTGTCTTCAAATTTCTCATCCCAAATCCAAAACTGAAACTCGGATCAGGATACGGTGAACCCTATGTCCTTGAAGGGCCGATCGAGTTCCTCGGCGGACAAGGGATCATAACTCAGGGTGAAGACGGCACTCGCAAAATCCACCTTCACGGACTAGTTAACAGAACAAGCGTCGAGGACGGGAAGGCGAAGCCTGACTATGTACTAGGCGGGGACTTTGGCGTGCCCCCAGGCTCAAACCTAGTGTTGGCCACGATGGACGTCACCATAATCGAAGTGAAAGGGCTCAGCATAGTCCGCAAGATGGATGCAGAGACAGAGATAGCGACTAGACTAGACTTCCAGAAAGCCTAGCCATCCACCCCTTCCCCCCTTCCGCCCGTACCTGCAGAGCATAGAACTAGGCAAAGTATCGTCTCGTGGCAGACTTATCTCTCAAGGGGATGTGTAGGCAGGATTCACACCACTCATCTCATAGTTTACTACGTATCAGGCACCTGGGGCTGTGGTGCTAGATCCCCATGTAGGCCTTCTTCAGCTGCTCGTCGGTGCTCAGGGCTTTGCTCTCCCCCTCCATGATGATCCTGCCGTTCTCAAGCACATATGCCCTCTCCGAGATCTCGAGAGCCTTCTCTACATGCTGCTCAACCATGAGCATCGGAAGCCCTGTCTCGGCCAGCTTCGCAAGAGTCTCCATGACGGTAGTGGTCAGCACTGGACTGAGTCCTGTCGAGACCTCGTCGAGCATCAGGAGTCTCGGCCTAGCCATGAGCGACCTTGCGATCGCCAGCATCTGTTGTTCCCCTCCACTCAGAGTACCGGCCCGTTGCTTCTGCCGCTCCTTAAGGACTGGGAACAGATCGTAGACCTCCTCGTACGACTCCTCCATCTTCTCCCTAGCCCTCTTAGTGTAGGCGCCCATCATGAGGTTCTCTATCACCGTCATGCCTGGGAAGATTCTTCTGCCCTCAGGGACCATAGAGATTCCAAGTTCAATCCTCTTGTGAGGCTTTACTCCCGTAATATCCCTCCCTTCGAGGAGTATCCTACCTTCCCAAGTCTTATGTAGGCCTGATATGCAGTTTAGCAGCGTCGACTTCCCTGCCCCGTTCGCGCCGAGCAGAGCAGTGACTCCCTTCTCCTCAACCTTGAGCGAGATCCCCCACAGCACCTTAATCTCACCATACCCAGTGCTGAGGTTCTCGATCTCAAGAAGCGCCATTCTAGCTCGCCCTCCTACGTCCCAGGTACGCGGTTAAGACCTGCTCGTTCTCGGAGACCTCCTTCGGAGTCCCCTCAGCAATCTTTCTGCCCTCGCTCAGTACAACGATCCGTTCAGATATTGACATTATCGCTCTCATAACATGCTCGACAACGATCATCGTCAATCCAAACTCCTTCCTGATCCCGCTGATCATTCGCAGAGCCTGATCGACTTCAGCGTGTGTCAGTCCAGCCATAGTCTCGTCAAGGAGTAGAAGCTGCGGGTCGAGGGCTAGTGCTCTAGCTATCTCAAGCCGCCTCTTCTCCGCTATGCTCAGCTCATCAGCTGGATCGTTCATCCGCTCAGTCAGGTTCGTTATCTTGAGGATCTCGTGGCATCTGTCCTCGATCTTCCTGCGCTCGCCCCCCCTATGAGCGCTGAAGAGGCCGCTCACAAGGATGTTATCCAGAACGGTCATGTCCCCGAATGGTCTGACTATCTGGAAGGTCCTCCCTACCCCTCTTCTGGCGATCTGGTGGGGCTTCAGGTCTGTTATATCCTCTCCTTGAAGCAGGATCCGGCCCTCCTCAGGGTGGTAGAAGCCCATGATAACATTGAAGAGCGTGGTTTTCCCGGAGCCGTTCGGGCCTATGAGCCCCAGTATCTCACCCCTCCTTACCTCCATGTTCACCTTGCTGAGTGCGCGGAGACCACCAAACCTCTTTGTGACGTTCTCGACCACGAGCATACCGTCTTTGCTCATGCTACTCAAGCACCTTCCCCCTCTTTGCTAGAACCCTGTTAGCTAGACCTACGATCCCCCTAGGAAAGAACAGGATCAAGATTATCAATGCAACCCCGAAGATTATCAGGTGGAAGTACGGAAACTGTATGAGCAGGGCGTCCTTGACAATCCAGAAGACCACGGATCCGATTAGTGGTCCGAGCAGGGTGCCTATGCCGCCAATGATTATGGCTGAGAACATGTCGACAGACCTTCCGATGAAGAGATACTCTGGGAAGGAGCATGCGAACTGCAGAGTGACAACCCCGCCTGCCAGTCCTGCGAAGAACGCCCCCAGAGCGTAGGCCATGATCTTGTACTTTGAAGTATTCACTCCCATTATCTCGGCCACATCCTCGTCCGCTCTTATCGCTCTTAATCCATACCCGAGTTTGGTCCTCAGCGTGAGATGCGTCGTTATCACAACCGCGAAGGCGACGATGAGCAGCTGGATGTACAGCATCTTTATGTCGTAGGACGGGACGAGCCCAAGTATGTATATCCCCCTCCCCTCACCGAGCTCCTTAGTGTTGCATATGGTAACCCTGACAGCCTCATTTATTCCAAGGGTTGCGATCGCGAAGTAGTCGCCTCTAAGCCGGAGGATCGGGAATCCTATTACAAGCGCGAATACTGCAGCGAAGACTCCTGCTCCTAGGACGTAAACTGGGGTTGGGAGCGACATCCCCACCGAACTCAGACCGACAGCTGAGACAGAGACTGTGTAGGCGCCTAGACCGTAGAATACGACATGGCCGAAGTTCGCGTAGCCTGAGAGGCCTGTGAAGAGGTTCAGGCTGTACGCCAGGATCATCAGTTCGACCATTGCGTGGAGATAGCTTGTTGTGGCTGTATCAGCAACCATACCATATATGCCGATAAGGACAAGGAAGCCGAGACTTATGGTTAGGCTGTTGAATCCGATGGGAGACGATCTGAGTGCTTGCATCAGCCTATTCCCTGCCTGCCATTATACCTCCAGGCCTGAACAGGAAGGTGAGGACGAGTATCAGGTAGGCTACGGCGGGGCTCATGTTCAAGGTCCAGTAGCTTCCGGTAATGCTATGGATCAATCCTATTATCAGGCCTGCGAAGAGGCATCCAGCAGGATTCCCCAGTGTCCCCAGCACAACGACTACGAAGGAGTAGAGTGCGTACTGGAGTCCGCCGAAAGGCTCGAAGGGATATATCAATGCGAGGAGGCCTCCAGCCAAAAACGCGAGCGCTATGCCGATGGAGAAGCCTAGAGCATAGACCTTGTTGACGTCCACACCCATCAGTGTGGCTGCCTTGGAGTCCTGTACTGTGGCACGGATCATTCTGCCGAAGTACGTCCATTTCAGGGTGGCCAGCAACAGCGCGGATGCGGCTATAGCCACTACAGAGACTAATACTCTTGATCCGCTTACGGTCACGAGTCCGTAGCTGATTGTTGGGTAGTCCACAGGAATGGAGCGCGGGTTCGGCGACCAGAGGTTCAGCATTGAGTTTTCAAGTATCATAGAGACGCCGAAGAGCGCAAGCAATGATGCGAGAGCCGGGGCTGTCACGAGCCGGTTAACCAATATCATGTAGAGGACTGCGCCGAAGACGAGTCCTGCGACTGTACCGATCAGTATCGCGACGAGCGGGTTTATGGAGTACAGGATGAATATCCAGAAGGCGGTGTAGGCGCCGAGCATTATCAGAGCGCCGTGAGCAAAGTTGAGGATCCGCATTATTCCAAAGATAAGTGTCAGACCCATTCCGGCCAAGCCGAATAAGAAGCCTATGAATAGGCCGTTTATTATCGTCTGAGCTAGCAGTTCAAAGGCCATGATCTATCCCGCGATCATCAGCGACGAGGGGAGTCTAAGGGTTTACCTCTCAGACCATTTCTTTATAGGGTAGACCAGATCCTTGACGCCGGTGAGCATAGGCCACACCACAGCCTTCTCACCGTTCTGCCACTGGACTACACCCATCTTGTGGCCAACCTGCCATCCCGTGACAGGGTCTACCTTATATTTCCCGTAGAAGGTCGTCATCTCAATCTCGCCGGCTACCTTCCTCATCGCATCTGAGTTCAGTGGATCGTCGCATAGCTCCATGGCTCTCTGCAAGACCAGGCCTTGCTGGAACCCTGTCGCGGCGTGGTAGTCAGGCTGGTAACCGTACTCCCGCTGAAAAGCAGCTAGAAACTCGTCGTGGCTGGGCCCGTAGTCTTGCTGGTAGACTATGCCCTTCTCCCATTGCGTGCACGTGATGCATCCTTCAGCGTTCTTTCCCAGAGACTCATAGAAGCTTGGGAAGACCGTGCCTGTACCAGCCCATACAAGCTTGACGTTGAAGTCAAGCTCTCTCATCTGTTTTATGATCTGTATAGCGTCGGTGTAGACTCCTGCATTCAAGTATATTGTCGGCTGAGCAGCCTTCACCTTCGCCAGCAGCGGTGCGAAGTCGGTTATCGCACTGTGATATGTCTCATAGAAGACTACGTTGAATCCCTTCTTCTTTGCATACTCGTAGCCGTAGCTGCCTGCCGTCTGACGGAATGCGTCATCACCATGTGTGATCGCGATGTTCTTGGCCTCAGGGTCATTCGGGACGACTCGCTCCCATATCATGTCCAAGATGGCTTCCATGTAGCTTGGGCCGTTGGTTATTGTGTGCACTATGTACTTCCAGTCCCTGTAGTCCTTCGGGTTGAATGAGCATGTGCCGTAAACCTCAAGCTTCTTGTATTTCTCAACTATCGGGACGGTTGCCATGCCGAGAGGTCCATAAACTGGACCGAAGAGGAAGTCGACCTTGTCTTCAGTTATCAGTTTCTCGTAGAGTCTTCCGACGTTCTCAGGCCTGTCCTCATCATTGTATAGGATCAGTTCGACCTCGTAGGTGTTTCCGTCTCCTGCCTTGATCCCGCCGGCCTCATTCACCATCTTGACCCACAGCAGTGTGCCGTTAAGCTCATTCCGGCCGAGAACAGCCTCTTGACCTGTCAGAGGTTTCGTGGTTCCAATCTTGAGCTTCTTCTTCGCTCCGCCTGTAGGCGTGGTCGGTGTAGGTGTTGTTGGGGCTGGTGGCTTGTAGTACTGTGATAGTCCGTATCCTGCTGCTGCCACTGCTCCGGCAGCAACAGCTGCCCCAGCATACTTCAGATACTTACGACGGCTGACCTTACCTTCACTCAACGAGAGCAACTCCACAATTCCAAGCTTAAGAAACGCCTGTCGAGACCAGTATTTATGCTTATGGCATCAATTGAATCTAAGAAGCGAGTCCAGGATCTGCCTCCAGTCACCTCAGTTCTCTTTCTTAGTGAGTGGCTTGAGAGTTCTCGCTAGCTCCACTAGTCCCCAGACGTAGATGCCCATGGCCAGGGCTATCCCTGCGCGAACCGTCCCACCAATCCAAGGCAACTTTGCCATGTTACTGATTAGTTTGAAGAAGAGTATTACAAACCACACCGCACCAGCTGTACCGAGAAGCCTCCATGCGACGCCGCGCCTCTGACCGTATGCCACCATAAGGTAGAAGACAGCCCCGAACAGGAAGCATGAGGCGACTATTGCATCCATGATCGGTTCGATCGTTGTCATCTCGATTCTCAACCCTCTTTACATGTGAACGTCCTATGCAACTCCATCCCGCTGAGGGTAAATGCTAGTGCTCCAGCCAACAGGAAAATGTACTGTTGCAGACGTTGAACAGCCTGATCAACTGGGAGAACGGCGCCGACTGCACCTAGCATCATACCGAAGAACATGCAGAAGGAAGTTATGTTCAGGTATATCCATACAGGTGTTCCTCGCCTCATTCGGACCATTATGTGTGACGAGAAAATTATCGATATGAGTGCCAGGATAGCGCCTATGGCTTCAAGAAGATTGAACCAGTCCATTTGATCTCTCACCGAGCATGACGCATTATTACCGTAGACTGGGAATCTAAAAGACTTGTGTTGGGTGGAGGCTGATTCGATCTGGAGACGCCTTGACCGGTTCAGGCGCATACAGTCTGAGTCTCAGCGACTACACGCGAGCTCACTTCAAAACCCACGTTCTCCTTAGACGCTCCTTGATGGAATCTCTCCATAAGAGACGGATTCAAGGTGCGAGAACGGCGATTGCGATCAGTATCCAGCCAATATGTATAGTCAACATCACTGAGAGGATCCAGTACCAGAGGGCAGTGTTAGTGGTTGCTAGGCCGCTGGCGATGTACCAGTCCACGACTGTCAGGAGGAGCAGTGTCAAGGCCATAATCACCCTTGCCCGCATATGCCGCCTCTTCTTCTCCAGGCGGGGGGCCTCTTCTCCTCCTATGAAGACCTCGTCCTCGCTTCTCCTCCTGAAAAGTCCCACTATCACCCACGTCCTAGCTTCTGATCGCCGGAATGTTTGCCGCCGACCCATCGCGGCATATTCATTTCACACAACAACATCGAAGATGGATATAAGATCTTTAGTCTATCCGGAGTGCTGGTCAGAGCGCATTCTGAGTTCATTATCGGCTTCGTTTTCAAGCTTTATCTCCTGAGGATTCCTGATACTAGTTTCACGATAGGACCTATCAAGAATACGGCTGCAACAACGAGTATGTCAAAGCCTCTGTAGTACAGTCCCAAGGCTGTGATCGTGATCCCTGTGAAGAACGCGAATTCAGCCAGCTGCTTCCGAATCTCATGGGGCACATGCCTGGGCGCCGCGACCTGTGCTCTCGTCCCTACCGTCGGCCTCTCAGCCTCTCCACCGACGAAGACCTCAACTTCTTTTCTCCCCTCGCGTCTGGGCGGTTTCAGCAGCTTGATTAGACCGTCGATCAGAGCTTCCGGCCTAGGTGGGCATCCAGGGATATAGATGCTTACAGGCACAACCTCATCTAGGGGGCCTGCAAACCCGTATCCCTCACGGAAGATATCGCCGTCGACGGCGCAGGAGCCGAAGGCCACAACATGCTTCGGGCTTGGAACAAGATCATAGAGCCTCTTAAGCCGCTCCTTGACTTGGGCGGTCACAACGCCTGTCACAAGAAGCACGTCCGCATGCCTCGGGGTGCCCTTCTGAAGGACACCGAACCTCTCAACATCGTATCTTGGGGTCAATGCTGCAACCACCTCTATGTCGCATCCATTGCAGCCGCCACATGGGACATGCATGATCCATGGGGACTTACGCCTCGCGAATGCTCTTATGACTTCTGACACCTTTATCACCTTACAAGCCTTCTCATGAACATCCGTCTCTCCGGCATCTTGTCTACAGAGAATGAGCAAGTTGGGCAGATGGAGATGAGACTGGTAAGCTCATCTGGGTCAATCCTGTACCCCTCCAAAATTTCCCTTATCTTCTCGACTGAGGCCTTCATCTGTGGTGAGGGGAAGAATGGTCTCCCACACTCGGTACACTCTAGGAGAGGCACCTCTACACCCGTCTCAGCATCCTCCTTCCTGAAGACCGCCAGCTCAAACTTTTTTGTGAGGTGGATCGCGTCCCACGGACAGATCTCTTCGCAGCGGCCACAGAATGAGCAGATCCCATAATTGATTTTGAGAGCTCGAGTCTTCCCTCCGTCAGAGTAGGTTATTGCGCCGGAGGGGCATGCTTGGGAGCAGGCTCCGCAGCCCACACACTTCTCCGGATCATATTCAGCAGCCCCCCTGTAACCGTCCTGGGGTAGGAAAGGTCGTCTAGGATATTTCGTGGTCGAAGGCCTTACCAAGCTTCTAAGTGCATCAGATATTATATGCCTCTTCAAAGGAGGATCAGGCTCCTCACAAGATCTATCATGGAAAGCGGAAGGATCCACTTCATGAAGAAGCCTACCCCCTGGTCTATCCTGAAGCGTGGATAGATTACATCTATGAATGAGACTATCAAGACCAAGCCGAGGCACTTCAACAGATATTCAGCGAGGCTCGCCCCTCCACCCAGGAAGAGGACGACACCGAAGGCGGGGGCAACGAACCACTTGACCGCGTTGACTATCTCAAAGAGTCCTAGCGGCACCCCTGAATACTCAGTCAACGGGCCACCGATTATCTCCGTATCTGCCTCAGGAGCATCGAATGGCCGTCTACCTATCTTGGGGAGTAGACAGATGAGAAACGCTGCAGCCGCGAAGGGGAACTTGAATAGGAAGATTCCGTTGCTCAGCTGATATTGAACTATGGATTCGAGGCTGAGTGACCTCAGGTAGAAGGCCACTGTCAAGGCTGAGATGGTGAATGGTAGCTCCTCGGAGATCATCATTCTGGCTTCACGACTCGCGCCAACAATGCCGTAGGGGGACCCGGAGCTGCTCCCCGCCATTATCATAGCGAGCCCTGGGAATGCTAGGAAGTACAATGCTACTAGCAGGCTCTCTTCAAACCGTACCAGGGGTTCTGAGCCCAAGGGCAGTATCGCTATTGTGAGCAGAAGACCGAC
>JAWCLX010000026.1:9686-13205 GCA_038850385.1 Bathyarchaeia archaeon
TTGAGAAGAGTTTTATCAGGTCGACGAAGTACTGGAACCATGGTGGGCCTACTCGAGACTGCATCCTGGCCCGGACCTTTCTGTAGAGCCAGTAGAACATCCCGCCGACAGCGAGAGCGAACAGCAACCCAGGGTATACTAGGAGGCTGAAGAGGAATTCAGCAAGAGTCATCGGCGCCATCTCCTCATCTCATGGAGGGAGACTGACTTGCCTACTCCTGTTTTAGTGTCAACTAACGTCAATCGATCAGTACATGAGAAACACGGATCGATGCTGGCAAGTATTATTGGGACATCCGCGATAGTCTCCCCAATCACCATCGGTAGGATCGAGTTATTGTTCACGACTGATGGTGTGCGTATCTTCACCCGCTCAGGACAGTTTGTGCCGTTCGACCGGATATAGTACGCCAGTTCGCCGCGGTGAGCCTCCACTCTCCCGAAAGCTTCGCCGACCTTGGGGAACGGCAGCTCCCCGACAGATATGGAACCTTCAGGAAGGTGTCTCATCGCGTCTCTGATGATCCTTATTGACTGGAACAGCTCCTTGAGGCGGACGAGAGTCCTTGAGAGTACATCCCCATTCTCCTCTACTGGGACCTCGAAATCCAAATACGGGTATGCGGCGTATGGGTCGTCTCTCCGAACGTCTATGTCTACACCTGAACCTCTGGCGGTAGGCCCGACCACACAGAGCCTCTTCGCCTCATCCCTTGTGAGTACTCCTACCCCTTTGACCCTAGCCTTCAAGACCCCATCCTCAAGCAGTAGTCTCTCAATCTTCTTCGCTGATCTCTCGATCCTGTCCAGTTTGGCCGTTATCAACCGTTGTCTGTCTGCCGTAATGTCTCGCCTAGTGCCGCCGATGGTGTTTATTCCAAGGTTGACCCTCTTCCCGCAGACAGCCTCAAGTATGTCTACTGCATGCTCCCGCTCCCGCCACATGAACATGTAGGCTGTGTCGTAACCTATCTCGTGCATCCCAACGCCGAACCAGAGCAGGTGTCTTTGGAGCCGCTCAGTCTCGAAGACTATCGTCCTGATGTACTTGGCTCTCTCAGGCGGCTCAATCGCCATAAGGGCTTCAACAGTCTGGGTGTAGCATGTGGAGTGGACTGTATTGCATATTCCGCATACTCTCTCGACGAGGAAGATGTTGCTGTGATACGACTTCCTGGTGGCAAGTTCCTCGATTCCTCTGTGCATATAACCCAGCTTGAAGTCTCCACCAACCACTCTCTCACCTTCAACTTCCAGTCTAAAGTTAGCCGCCTCCTTGAGTGCTGGATGGAATGGGCCGATAGGGAATATCGACGACAATAATGTTCACTTCAGTTTCTCGACTATGCTAGAGGTGGGGCCTCTATGAGTCTGAAGCCCGAACTCCTCCGGCTCTATTCCAAGAGCTAAAGCAACGAGCTCCACTACATGAATGACGGGTACGCCCGAGTCGAAGACGATGCCATACCTCCTCTTGAGTTCAAGCTGCCCGAACTCAAACTGTATATTACATGCTGGACAGGAGACTACGACGCAGTCTGCCCCCGCATCCCACATCCTCTGAAGTTTTCTGGCCAACATCATCTTAAGGGAGAATTCTTCCTCAACAACCCTGTGAGGGTATCCGCAGCAGAACCTCGTCAACCCATAGTCCACCAGCTCTGCACCTGTCGCAGCGACTATCTCCCCGAACATCCTCGGTTTGTCCTGAGTCTCCTCGCGGGTGCGGGACCGGTATAGGTGACATCCCGGATGCACAGCCACCTTCAGTCTACGCAGTCTCTTCGAGCTGAGCCTCGCTATCTCTCCGACTCCAACGTCCTGATGCAGGATCTCGACTATGTGTCGAAGATCCGTCCGCTGAGGAACATTTGTTCCCACCCTGTTGAGGGCTCTCTCAACCTTCTCTCTGAGAGCAGTATCCCTCTCCAACGCCTCCACCGCCTCGAAGAAGGTTTCGTAGCAACCGTTGCAAACCGTAGCTAGACTCGCCCCAGACCTCTCGGCAATTGAAAGGTTTCTTGCAGCGAGGGCAAGCCACATCTCACGCTGAAGCCTCTCAGTAACAACTGGATCTGGACAGCAGGAGAAGCCTTCAACATCTCTTATTCCTATTTTGAATCTGCCGAGTACCTTTCTGCAGGCAACCTCGACGCTAGGCTGCCTCATCGGAACCCAGCATCCCCAGAACATAGAGTATTCTTTCTCGGATTCCAAGTTCTAGTACCTCAACTTTTTTTTCTGCCAGTCGTATCCTACTCTGCTGTCGAAGTTTACTTCCTTCGCTATCTCATGCAGCTCCTTCAGAGCTTCAGGCCGCGTCATAGTTGTCTCGACCTGTGGAAGTTTCAGACTCTCTCTGTGAGCTTTAACGCTTGAGGGCATGGTGAATACCTGACCGTGCTGCATAAGGGTCTCTACTGTAGGTTTCTGATATTCAGCCACTATTCCCCCCATCGGCCTCCTCAGGGGCGCCTTAACGTCCCTCCATTCTTGAGGTATTATGAGTGGCCTCGAGTCTGAGAGCCCTTGAAAACTGACCTCGAAGAGGTCACATACTTCTCTCTCAGCTGAGGCAGCCCCTGGGACGATGGCGGTTATTGAGGTGACCTCTGACTCCTCCTTCGGGACGGTTGTCTTCAAGTTTATGATCAGGCCGCCGATACTGAAATGGTAGATCAATTCGAAATCTAGACCGTTGTCCACGGTTGTGAGCATGCAGAATCTCGCGTTGAACCTCTCAACAAGCAGCTTCACAGCATTAAGGAGAGCCGTCTTGCGAACGTGAACTACAGGCCTGTTCTGATGGATCCTCGACTCACAGATGAAGTTGTCTGCCAACTCGTTGCGGAGAAGCTCAATGATCTCTACTTGGTCCAGCTTTGTTCAGCCCCAGAGACCACTAAAACTGTTGATTCCATCCCTTACACGTGGTAAAGGTTGCGGCAAAGGTCTACCCGTCAAGCGGTTCGTCCACCACCATAGATCTCTCTCAGCAAGCGGTCTGCCTCCTCTCGCGTAACGTAACTAATAGCCATAGGTGAGCAGTATTTCACGCACGCTGGGTCGCCGTCGCAGAGGTCGCACTTCACCGAGACCTTTCTTTCAGGATGGAACCGCGGTATGCGCACCGGACAGACTACGTTGCAAGTCTGACATCCTATACACTCTAACGCGTTAATCCTCACTATGCCTGTCTCTGCATCCTTATGGATTGCGTCTACAGGGCACGAAGCCATGCACAGGGGTTCCTCACAGTGCTGGCAGTACTGACACTCTATCTCTCCCCGATCAAACTCTATGACATGCCTAATATGCGTCTTCTCGTAACTGTATACATTGTTGAATTTCGCGAATGAGCATGCAAGTTCGCAAAGCCTGCAGCCTGTGCAGACGCGTTTGTCAAATACCAGTATCTTCTGCTTTGCGGCTTCTGTCAACGGCTCTCCTCCAGAGTTGTCCCACTATCACTCTGCCCAAAGTATTTATTCCCTGCCTAAGACATGCTTTGTAGAGCAT
>JAWCLX010000027.1:0-1921 GCA_038850385.1 Bathyarchaeia archaeon
TGGGAGTATGAGGTCTCCCGTCATCGGCCGGCCTGAGATCGGTCTCGAGATAACCTCGACAGCGGCTAGCCTCAGGTCCCGTTCAGTCCTGTAGTCCTCGAGCAGGGCTTGCGACTGCTCTGTGGCCGCGATCATTATCATCATGCTCGCGGTGAGCTTGGAGTTGTCAGTCTGCACAACTATGAACGCCTCTTTCGAGTTGACTATCTTGTTGCCGAATCCTTCAGGTATGACTATCGCGCCTATCACCTTGCCTGACTGGACAGCCTCCATCGCTGCCTCTTCAGTCTGCACAAGCTCAGCAACCCGGACCGATCTGGAGAGCGAGATCTTGTCGATGAGCAGCTTCGACTCTCCTGAGCCGTCGAGGTCGGCCACAACGATGGGGATCACGTTGGGATCCCTGAAGGCTGAAGAGATGACTATGAAGATGCTTATCAGGAGGATTGGGAACATCACTGTCAATGCGAGTGAGAGGGGGTCGCGGCTGAGCTGCTTCAGCTCCTTCTTCGCTATCAAACCTGTATCGCGGAGTATACGATTCATCTGATGAGCCTCTCCCTGGAAAATCTGAGCATCAGATAGGCGACGACGTAGAAGACTGTGATGGATAACCCGATGATCTGCAGTTGATATGTTAGGCTTGTGAGAGGTTGCCCTATCAGTATAGTCCGCTTGAAGACGTCTATGCCATATGCCCATGGGAGGACTGTTGAGATAGTCTGTGTGATGCCTCTCATCAACTCCTTGTCGATGATGAAGCCGCTGAAGGCGAACAGGAAGAGTACCAGGAAGAATTCTATGATGACTACTGCGCGGACACCAACCCCCAAGGATGCTACTAGAAAGCCGAAGCCCATCGTCAAGATGGCTATGAGGAGTGTACTGATCAGCACGGTGGCTAGGTCTGTGTTGAGGCGTGCGCCATAGACGTAGATCGCCAGTCCGAGCACGATGAAGCTGCGGACTATGTTCAATCCGGTATCGTACAGGGTCTTCCCGACCATTACTGCTCCAAGACTGATCGGGGTCACCAGCAACCTGGCGTAGGTCCCTGACTCCCTCTCCCTGGACATGCTGCCAGCGATCTCATAGAAGGTTGCGAACACGACGACCATGACCATTGTTATTGTTAATCCCACAGAGAAGCCTGAGAACTTGGTTCCCTTCTGGAGGATCTGGATCTGCGCGAATCCGCTCGGCTGAAAGGTCTGGATGACCTTTGATGTTGGACTGAAATTCACGATATTCTTCTGAATGTTTGATGTTACAACATCCAGCATACCAAGTGATCCATCATCATAATATACTGTGATGTAGGCTGTATTCCCCGCAAGGAGATTCTCCTGAAACCCCTTGGGTACGATGATGGCTGCGAAGATCCCGCCCTTGCCGAGAGTTGCGATGACCTCCTCTTCAGTATGTCCTTGGATGAGCATGTTGAAGTCCTTTGACATCGCCAGGACTTCATACAGGTTTCCTGAGGCGGCTGTCATGTCTTGGTCGATGAAGGCTATAGGCAGCTTCGCCGTCGTCGAATAGTCTTCTCCAGCACGCCCTCTCCCCGCCCCCAAGGATGAGGTGAAGAAGAGGGGGATCACAACCAGCGAGATCAGTATGGCGGAACGGCTCCGTCTCAGAAGTCGAGATTCATTCGTGATGACTGCGAGAACGTCTCTGAGAGCCTTGAGCCTTGGCATGTTCGAGCAGAACCTCTCATCATCTTGAGTGCAATTCTAGGCTGGGCCGTTCAACCCTTCCCACGTCCCTTCTCGATGAACCGTTCGATCTCCTCTTCCCCGCCGGTTAGGGATATGAAGGCCTCCTCCAGAGTAGGCCTCTTCGTGTTTATCGCCCTGAGTCTCGCTCCAGAATCTATGAGTATCTTCGTCACATTCTCCTCAATCTTTCCGGTGCCTTC
>JAWCLX010000027.1:1940-4518 GCA_038850385.1 Bathyarchaeia archaeon
GTGCATGTCACTCGGAGAATCGGTGGATCGTATGTGACCTTGCAGACATCTTCAAGGCTGCTGATCTTTCTCACTACCTCAGGGGGAAGGTCCGGCGTCTCGATCTCCAGCGCAGCCTGTTCAGATACGCTCCGCCTCAGTTCGCTGGGTGTCCCGATCTGTATCAACCTCCCCTCGAAGATTATTCCTACACGGTCACAGATCATCTCAGGCTCCTGCATGTAGTGTGTGGTCCAGATGACCGTGACGCCGCTGTCGCAGAGATCTCTTGTGAACCTTCGAAGAGCAACTGCTGATTGTGGATCTAGGCCAGAAGTGACTTCATCCAGAAATAGGATCTTTGGATCATGGATCAAGGCTGCGACGATCAGCATCCTCTTGGCCCAGCCGGTGGATAGGGTGCTCACGAGACGCTTCGCTTTGTCCCTGAAGTTGAACATGCCGAGCAGCTCATCTATCCTCTCTTCCATCCTGTTCTTCGGGAGATCATAGAGTGTACCGAGTAGCCTCAGATTTTCTTCGACCGTCAGATCTCTGTAGAGGGAGACGCCGTCTGACACCACGCCGATTCGTCTTCTGACTTCAGCCGCTTCTTTTCTGAGGTCATGGCCTGCTATGGTTGCTGTACCTCTCGTCGGCTCGAGTAGGGTGCAGAGCATACGGACTAGGGTGGTTTTTCCTGCACCGTTAGGCCCGAGCAGTCCGAATAACTCTCCCTCAGGAATGTCCAGGTTGACTCCGTCGACCGCTGCGAAATTCCCGAAGATCTTCGTCAGATCTCGGGTGGAGATCGTGGTTTCACGCATACAGGCTCACTTTCCTTGACCCCTAAGGGCCTCCCAGGATCCGGAATAAGGGTTTAGTGCATCTCTCTTTAACTGTGGGGATGAGAGGATCCCCGAGGACATGGTAGGCTCCTCCGAGTCCTGTAGTTCTGCAGGTATAGTAACTTTGTTCGGCTGCGCCTCTGAAACTTGCCTCTGAGAAATCATGGATGGTTCCCTCCCCATAGCATGAACAATGTATCCTGGACGGTGAGGTCTAGGATCTGGCTACAGCTTTCATCAATTCTCTCCATGCTTGGCTTACCTCCGCATCACCGATTCCGGTGAGCAGGATCTGTCTGAGGCCGAAGAACAGAGCTATCAGGCCGAGTGCAAGGGGACGTGTGTTCAATTCCTGCCTGATACAGCTCTTCCTCTTCTCCTCCTCCAGCAGGTCTGCCACGACGATTATGGCCTTTGCGATGTTCTCTCTAAGCATCCTCCTAAGGGAAACGTTGCGTGAGGCTTCAATCAGGACTTCCAAGTGCAGACTCGAATGTTTCTTGATTTCTTCGATCTTCATCTCGATGAGGCTCATCGCCCAGTCTAGAAAACTGTCTGTGGACCACCTACCCTTGAATAAGGAGTCAAGCTCCTCTTTCAGGTTGTGCAGCGTAGCCTCGCCTATGGCATCGATGAGCTCCTCCTTGTTTTTGAAGTATGAGTAGATCGCGGCTTTGCTGACTCCTAGCCTCTTGGCGATATCTTCCATTGTTGCCTGGTGGAAACCGATCTCCGAGAATGTTTCGACAGCTGTCTCGATTATCCTGTTTCTCGCTTCCTGCTGGTAGTCTGGCAGAACTTTAGGCATCTCTGGTCTTTGATAGTTACGTGTCTACGATTATTTAAATTATGGTCAATTCATTGACTAGAAAGTAATCTTATATACTCAATGTTAGGTCTAAGTCTACGGCGATATTGTTGACAACACGCCATCACCCCCGCCACAGGCGCCACGATGGAATAGTCGAGTCCAATCTGCATCCGAGCAGGCCGCAGAAAAGAAGAGCGCACAGACCTACCTGTGGGCAGCCCTTATATATGATCCACAATCCCACTCAAGAGGCCAGGAGGCGGCATCGACGTTGACGGTCCGAACACTCACATCCACCTTACTCGCAATGATATTCTTGACTGGGGTGTTCCTCCCCCCTATACCTGTGAACGCTGTAGGAAAAGGGAATATCGTCGCGACGTCAGTATACTGGGGAACGAATCCGCTAGCGCCTCTGAACGCCCACCCCGGAGACGTCAACGTTCAACTCTCGATAGTCCTATCGAATATCGGGGATGACGTTGCACGTGACGTGAATGCAACCCTCACCATCGGCCCCCCTCTCTCATACACCTACTACATCGACGGTAAAGAGTACACTGCCTCCGAGGTCTCCAAGATGGCCGGCGATATGCAACCTGGACAGAGCTTCACTCTAGGCTACACGGTGAATATAGATCCCGGCGCTGGTGAGGGGACTTACAGGTACATCCTGAGAATATCCTACCGAACCGCAAGAGAACTGCAGCAGATAGAGAAATCTACGATAGTCGATGTCCCCGTCTGGCGAGGAGACCTGAGAATACAGAACGTCATCACCCTGCCGACAAAGATCTATCCTGGAAACAAGCAGGTGCAACTGAAGGTACTGATCGTGAACTCGGGACTCGGCGCAGCGAAGGATCTCCAGCTTAGACTCGACCTGAAGGATCCTTTCAAGCCTTCATCAAGCGGCTCAGACAGGCACTACGTCGGAACC
>JAWCLX010000027.1:4528-13202 GCA_038850385.1 Bathyarchaeia archaeon
CCCCGCAGGCCATGTGTCTGAGGCGAACTTCATAGTAGACATCGACGAGAACGCGAAGTTCGGCAAGTACTTCGCTCCCTTGGCGATAGAGGTCGACGGGAAGTCTATCCAGATAGGCGAGGTGCCGATCTACCTCAACGAGAAAGTCAAGTTTGAAGTGGCAGGCTATACCCCGACAACCCTTAGAGTCGGAGACACTGGCAGAGTGGTCAGGGTTGAGTTAAGAAACACTGGATCAGTGAAGGCAGACTCTGTAAGAGTCCAGTTAAGGGTGGGGAACTTCTACTCAGGAACCCTGACAGATTTCCTGGGGACCGTCATAACTGGTGAATCTAAAGTCGCCTTCTTCACGATCGATGTCGATTCTAAGGCTATACCGAGAGAGTATGCGTTCGACCTGAGACTTGACTGGACCCAGGAGGATAATCCGCTGGACGACACCCTGAGGCTATCATTCGAACTCGAGCCTCCAGCAGCCCCGGTGACGATGATGATCCTTCTTTTGATAGTAGCGGTAGCGGTGGGATGGTACCTGCTGGTGAGGCGGCGTGGAGTCTCATTCAAGCTTCCCAGACTGAAACGTTGAGACTCTAATGTCGACTGTTCATCTGGGGCTAATGGTGGATGACGCAGAGCAGGCTACTCATAGCCGTAGCAGCAATCCTGCTAATCGATCTAGTCTCACCTGTATTCGCTCATACCACCATCGGCAACCTGAATGGCACACCGCCCTACTACAGATCAGATGACCACGAACTCAACCCCACAAATACGTTTGGAACAGCTCATGTTCCAGGCCCGCTAGGCTACGTCTGGCCTGGAGCAGGCTTCAGCTTCTACACCAGCAGATCTGGGTTCCCGGGATACCAGTCGCCCTTCCAGGACTACGAGGAGCCCCTGCAGGTCGCAGGAAACTCATACTCACCCGAAGGGGCCATACTCGCCTCCACACCAAAGCGTGACAGCGTAGGCGACCTCATATTCGCAGTCAACCTCTCACAGCCAGCAGCCTACATAACCCCTGAGAACCCTGCACCCTCATTCAACTACAGCACCATCACACTCTATATCCCAGCCCCACTCGTAGACAAGCGCGGCCGACTGGTACAAGACGGCTTCGAGCCTGTCGGCGGAATAGACTGGGATAGGGGGGACAGCTCGAACATAGTCACGACCATCACAGCCGACTACGGACGCATATTCGTCGGTCGAGCAGATGCGAATGACCCATTCGCCCCAGGCTGGTGGTCGATAAGGATCACAGCCTCAGGCAGCGGCATAGTCTTTACTCCGGAGCGTTCATGGCGTGAGTGGTACTATATCCGCGTTAACCAGTTGAGAGCCCCGGATATCGCTGGAAGGTACCTGTTCAAGATCTTTCTCTCAGACCACTACCCCACCAAACATCAAAGCTTACCGCTGATAAACAGCACGATGCCTGTTGAGAACTGGCCGACCCTCCTAGTCAAGGGAGAGGTGGATCCAGCCATAGTCTACGGAACCGTCAGGTACGGAGAGAAAGCCCACCCCACACTCTACGGTGAACCGATAGAACTACCAGGAGTCGTTCGGGCAGTAGGCATCGCCACCGACCCGTACACAGGCGAGGTCACGAGCAGACACGTCGAGGCGAGAGGATACTTCAACGCCTCAGCCAAGGGCCACTTCGAGGTTGAGGGTCTGGCGCCTGGGATCTATGACCTGTACGCGAGTGCAGCAGGACTCCCTGAAAGGCTAGTCGCACACGAGATCAGGCTCATGAGAGGCCAGTCCCTCTCTATAGACCTGCATCTGGAGCCGGGACCGGAGATCCGTGGCGAAGTCTTCTCCAAGAGCTGTCATGGCCAGATTCCATGGAAGGGCGAGTTCCCCATCAGCATAGTCATCTATGACAGCGACAACTACGTCGAGGCTAACGTTGCAAGCTACTCGCCGATAAACCTGACACATGCGCCCTACACCTCATATGTTACAGGAGACACTCTCTTCGACTCGAATATGCTTGCTCCGCCTAACACCCCTAAACTCGCAGCTTTCCCATGGGAGGGCCCGGTAAGCTACTACCCATACACCGCTGCCCCGCCTTTCAGAGATCCCTTCGGAGTCCATAATGGTGTTGGCCCTGCACAAGTCTGGTGGGTCAGCCCAGCAGGCAGCTTCGACCCTGTAACCGGGCTTGGCTCCACACCCTACTCATTCCGTTTTCAGTTCGGTGCTCAACGCTACTACGGCGCCCCTAGACTGCTCAGCGGCATGGTGCCGCAGGCTCTAGCAACATGGGTTGATGGACTGGGGCCTGGAACCTACTTCATCCGTGCCCACGTCAACAGCTACATACAGACCGATATCTCAGGGTCGACCTTCCGAGACTACTACTTCACCGTCAATCCTGACCAGACCCTCAGCATAGAGTTGCTTATTGACCTCTGGCTCAGCGGAACCCTGAACCTGACAGTCCACTTCCACGATGACTCAGCAGGGATGCTGGCGCAGCCGATCAAAGGTCCTGATCCAGCGAGGTTCCTAGTCGCTGAGGCGTTGGACTCAACCGGTGTACTTGCAGCCTTCAACTTCACCCTTGTCCCAGCATCATCAAGCTCTGCCACGCTGACCCTTAATGGACTAGGGATGGCAGGGGTTATCCCGCCTCCGGATCCAAGAGCGAAAGTTAAGTACTCGCTCTTCAGGTACCGCGGAGTCAGAGACTATGGGATCTATCCTGGAACATACTTCCTGAACGTTTACATGAGAGGATACATCCAAGCTGTGCCCCCTGCTGAGGAACTCCACCACCTAGACCAGCCCGCAGCCTTCTCGATCTCGATGTGTAACACTACGACAGCGATCAGCACCCACATGTTCAGGGGTGCAGGGATAAACGTCACAGTCTACTCCGCTGACTGGGAGGACCCCCACACGCCGAGGCCGTGGAGGTGGAACAGCACATCAGTCTCAGTCCTGGTGTATGATGTGGCCTCGAGGTCACTTGTAGACGCCGTCAGTTTCTGGGATGGGCAGTTGAATATGTGGCGGACACCCCAAGCCAACTCTGACTACGACAGGATCCCTTGGCCTGACTGGAGGATCATATTCGGACCGTCATCGAGCACACTCATCACTAACGGTTCAACTATCCTTGAACGTTTAGGACCTGACCTTCCCTCACCGACTTCACTATCCCCGGATCAGGATATTGCGAGCAACGCCTTCCTCCAGTCAACACTACACCTAGGATTCCTCTGTAACACCTACTACTACCGGTTCGGCGACAGATCTACAGTCGCGATCTATCCAGGCCAGTACTCAGTCACAGGCTGGACGTACGGGTATGTTCAGGAAGGGGTAGCCGCCTTAGGTGACCTCGGAAACCACTTAGTAGCAGTCGGGGCTGGTGAGATCGCGGACACATCGATCCGGCTTATCCAGGGGGTTGAGTTCGACCTGAAGATCGTCTTCAGGAAGGAGCTTCTGCCAGCAGGCCTACCATCAAACATGTCTATGCGCATACGAGTCTATGATGATAGGGATGTCCTTGTGGCTGCAGCCTCGACATCTCTGGATATCAGTTCTGTTCAGCCACTCGCCGACGCCGGCTTCTTCGCCGACGGCAGGAAGATCGTTGATGCTGGCTGCGCAGACTCACCGATCCCGGCTGGGACACTGCTGGTCGAGTACAGGAGGCTTGCTGGACTTCTCGGCTACGTAGACCCGACAGAGGGTTCTCAATCTTTAAGGAGGCTTACGCAGTTCTCACCTGACATCGGGGTGTGGGGCGGCTCACCCAACCCAATAGCCGGGAGTTACAGGGGTGACTGGCGGGTGCTGGTTGAGCTCGTTCCCTGGTATCGCCCATCAGAGTACTATCCGCCGCCTCAAGGGATGCTTCAGGGTGAGACCCACCAGACCATGTTGACCGTCCTTCTGCCCTACAATCACTTAGGTCCGTATGAGTCGAGGGAAGCGGTGGTCCTGCCGAACGTTAATCTCGGCGGGAGAGCTTCAGCAACGGTCACACTTGATCTGAGAGGCCTCTTAACCGGCACTGTCACATTCACCAACATGCGGGGGGATGTAAGGAGCAGCAGTTGGGCAGTGGTCTTCATGAATGGCACCGATGCGTTCACCACTTATTCTTGGGATGGTTTCTATGAAGCGTACCTTCCGCAGGGCGTCTACACGATCACAGTTGAGGAGGCTGGGCTTGCCGCTCAGAGCATGCCGGCGACGATCCCTGATGGAGGGGTTTCCAGCTTGAACTTCTACTTGAGGCCGAGTGGGGAGGCTGTCCCTGAGTATACAGACTATAATGTGGTCGTCACGCTTGCTGCAGGGGTTACCGCAAGTTTGCTGTCTGCAAAATTGAACCGGAGGTCTAGGCGGCCGCCTATGATCCAGATCGGGGACTCGGCTTCTGCGGTATGTACGCGACAGCCTCTATCTCAACCTTGAAGTCAGGATGCATAAGCCTCGCTTGAACCGTTGATCTTGCAGGGTAACCCTCACTGAAGTAGGAACGGTACAGTCTGTCGTACTCCTCATGGTAGGACGGGTCTGCAAGGTAGGCTGTGGTCTTGACTACGTCTGCAAGTGTTCCGCCTTCACTCTCAACCAGCTTCTTGATGTTCTCGAAGACGAGTCTGAGTTGCTCCTTAAGATCTATTGGAGTATCTCCTGTCTCAGGCCTGATCGCGACCTGGCCTGCAATGAAGATGAAGTCACCTGCCCTAGTGAGGTTTGAGTAGGACGCTCTCGGTTTCGGCACACCCTGAAGGTGGCTGACCCTCTTTACTCTATTCATGAGGCGATCTAGATGTTATACTCGGCTTAAGACTTCTTGCGGCTGCATACCTTTAAGCAGATAGACTATTCTACCATGACTGAAGCTGTGAGGGCGACTGTGATGAGGAAGAGCTGGAAGCTCGGCAGCCGGATATTCAGGATCTTCGCGTGGCTCTCACCATACTCGCCTATCCGCGTCTTCTTTCACCGGCTCTGCGGCGTCAGGATCGGTCGCGGCGCTTACGTGGGCAACTTCGTCTTGATGGACGGACAATACCCTGAGTACATCACCATCGAGGATGAGGCCTCGATAGCACCCTTCACAATGATACTCGCCCACTCAGGAGCCAGCCCCTTCCATCAGAGGCTCGGCCTATACCATAAAGGCCCTGAGAGAGTCAGGATAAAGAGGGGGGCATGGATAGCTGCGGGCGCGATAATTCTGCCTAACGTCGTCGTGGGTGAGGGTGCGATAGTCGCAGCAGGCTCAGTCGTCACAAGCGACGTGCCTGACTACGCAGTCGTCGCAGGCATCCCTGCCAAGCAGATAAGGGAAGTGGCAGCTCAAGGTGAGAGCAAGTAACCTCGCCTCCTGGCTCAGACACCTCACCTCAGTCAGGGGCTTCCACGCAAACGTCAGTCAGATGCTGCGGATGTACACGTACCACAAGACACCCTTCACAACCCTACTCAGGAACATACTAGACGTCACCAGCAGGTATGAGGCGAGATTCACTTTCGCTGTCGTGGCTTCCATAGCTACTGAGGAGCTGCTGGACCTGTTGAGTGAAGGTGGACATGAGGTCGCGTCTCACAGCCTCTACCATGTGAAGCATAGAGGCTTACCCTTCAAGACCCAGCTGAGCTACATCAAGCGTTCACGTGAGCTCCTCCAAGCAAAAGGAGCGGCTGTACATGGGTTCAGGGCCCCGTATAATTCCTATGACCTCAACACCTTCAGGTGTCTAGATGAGCTTGGCTTCTCTTATGACGCAGGCGTCAGAAGGGAGAAAGCTTTCCAAGGGTTGATGAGGCCATTCCACCTGACAATCAACGGTGTGAGATCGAAGTTTCTATCCTACCCAGTCTCTCACCTTAGCGACGAGCTTCTGGACAAGTTACCTGAGAAGACCGTCCTGAAGCTGTTTACCAGGCAGATAGATGAGGTGACGAGTGACGGCCTGAGTGTGCTGCAACTTCACCCAGTAAGGGTTGGGCAGCCATATTATCTCAGATTCCTTAAGGGTCTGATCGAATACTCTGCAAGCCGTGGCTTTTCCATGCCTACCCTCACAGAGGTGGCTGAGGGTAAAGCTGACCTGCCTTCCATATGTCTAAGCGGAGACATAGACTGCTTGTCTTTCTCAGACTATCTGAGGAGAATCTGAGACTTTAGAGGTGTGGAATTCTGATCCGCATTCCAGATCCAAGATAGCAAGCGCTGGCAGGGACAGGACCACTTCAGCAAGAATACGGCATGTACGTTCTATCTGGTCTGAGGCTCTCAGTAGACCCTGACCTGCCCGCGACTACCCTGCTCAGTACGAGCACAGCGAGCAGCAACATGGACGTTACGGTTAGGGGCGCTGCGAATTCCGGGATCGGCTGACCCGCATCCAACCATAATGTGTGCAGCACGTTTGCGACGTAGTTGACTGCTAGGTTAAGGGTTCCCACAACCCTCTCTCTGAATCGCTGGTTATTCCAGTCATAGTTACTATCCATCCAAGTGGCATTCGGTTCGTTGAACATTATGTCTGATGCGAGATCGAGTGTCGCCTGGTAGGCTGATTTTCTGTCCAGAGGCCAGAGCAACCTTACAGACCGGTCGAATAGAAACATGTGTTCTGCGACGTACTCTTCATAGTCTTCATGATGCTTCTCAACCCCCCATGGGGTATCCGGCCCCATGAGGTGCCCCCACACAGCTGCATCGCTGATGTAGTGGCTCATCGCCCCCGCGACCATAACCCCGCCTGTGAAGTTGCCCCTCCTGAGCAGTCCGAGAGCCTCATGGTAGGACTCGTTCGCTCGAACCGCTCCAGCATCATCCGTGACGCGGCGCTGCTCATCAAAGTATACATGGTGATTGAATACGTCCTCATACCCGCCCTGCACCCTCGGCCTATCCGGCAGCTCTGTTCCATACCTGAGCCAGTTCATGTTATCCTTCCAGAGGGTTGATTCGCTGACAGGCAGCAGAGCGACGGCCTTCTCGACTATCCAGTCATGTGTACCTATGGCGGGGTTCGAAGGGTTCATGGAGTAGCCTCCGTTACTCCAACCATTAACGGTCGAGACTGGAAAGAAGAGTAAGCTGATAAACGGCAGGAGCCTTGCCATCACAGCCTCCTCATCTCCTGTATTTCCGGTAGAGTGCCTTCCGGTCCATATCCGGATTCCGCCAGACTCCAATTAACTTCTCCAGATCCTCCGCGATCCCCACTCATTCAAGCCTCAGAGACTGATGAGCATATTCAGGGCCGCCTGAAAGGAGTGGCCGCGGCCCAGGAGAACTCATCTGATTCAATGCGCCATGCCTCTTACCATTTCTGATTTGAGATGAGCCACCCCGAACCTTGAGCCTACATTATCCAGGTGAACCTGAAAATTGACGAAGCGAAAAGAATAAGGATTGATGGAGCGCAGAGACGATGCGGGCTCGTAGCTCAGCCTGGACTCGTGGATGTGCCAGAGAGAGCATCGGCCCTCTACTGGCTTTCTGGAGGAAAGCCGGGGGTCGTGGGTTCGAATCCCACCGGGCCCGCCACTCATCCAGCCGCCCTCAAGACCAAGCCTCATCTCCGATATGCTTTCCGGCGGGTCTCTTTTGGAAATGGAAGTCCCTGACCTCTACGCTCTTGAGGCTGAACCCTCAAAGAGTACATCACCCTGCCCTGTGGGAAACCTTGAGTAGTGGTCAAAGTGGATTAGTCGACCGGAACATAGGTGAAGACCGGTACCGCTTGCCATGTTCCTCGCCCCCGACCGGAGGAGGAGTTTCTAGATTAGCCGCCGCCAGCACCCCAACTGGTAGAAGTAGTTAAGGAGTGAGTGGTGGGGGTATGAATCTCACAGATCCTCACCCCAACATTTCAAGATGTAGCTAGTAGGAAGGCAGCATTGGCAGGGCTCTGTAAGGGCTGTATCCTATCGGGGTGGCAGGGAAGTATTGAGGCATCGCAGTCTCATACGGTTGGCTGAAGGGGTAGTACTGGGGATAGTAGGAGACTGGCTGCAGGTAGTTAGGGTATGCAGGCAAGCTGAAGCTCGGGTATGCGTAGCTGTAAGGTTGCTGGTAGCTGTAGTAGAGGCTGGGGGTGAACCAGAGATAACCTCCGTAGCCCATGGGGTAATATGGGTAGTAGGACAATGCTTCTCACCTCCTTCCATACAGGGCAGGATCTGATTTAAGAATCCTTCTTCCCACCGTCCCTGAACACATATCTACCCTCCTGTTCTGCATTCTGTCGTTTTGACTTCATCAACCTAAACCGCCCACTTGACAGGGCCTCCATTAAGCCTCCTGACTGGTCGTCAGGCTTAAAGACACTGCAATCAGAGACTTCGTGTGAGTGTCGGGGGGGCCCCCCTACCCCTAGGGGGGGTGACGCTGAGATATACTCAGGCTAGTTTTCTCAGACCAGTTACTTTTACATATGAGATGAGTGGTTGAATCTAGTCGGTGGAGAGGATGTTCTGGTTCCAGACACCCAAGTATCCAGCCTTCTACTACTCAGCATTCTGGCCTTGGTTCCCGTTTCCAGTCATCTCATCGCTACCTCCGTGGCTTGCGTGGAGGTCTCCATGGTACGCTCAGGAGATCGGTGTGGCGACACTGTCCCCGAGATACTTCTGGCCCTGGTAGTTGAGAGCAAGAAGCAACCAGCACTCC
>JAWCLX010000028.1:0-3309 GCA_038850385.1 Bathyarchaeia archaeon
TCATGAACGTCTACTCATTCGTCTGTGCCTACGTGAGAGAGACAGGTGACGGGAGAAATGGCGAACTCCTGAGCTCACTTAGGGGCTCTGCCTTGGAAAGGTGTGCAGCTTTCTCCTCGAGACGGAGAAGATGGCCGATGAAGAAGCTGGCCGCTTGACAGAGCAGGAGGCCGCTGTCTTTAAAGAACAGAAACCTTTCCCTCTATTGCATTACTTTGCAGAGTGAATTGACGCGAAAGCCGAGCCTAGGGACGATCTGATTTGAGAGTAGCCGTTGTTAGAAGTACACTGCACAAAGCCTCAGGCCAGACCGTTCACATAGGGCAACTTACTAAAAGGCTTAGAGACAGAGGCGTCGATATCAAGGTTTTTGCACGCGAAGCCTTTGGGGACATATCACCGATCGAGCCTGTCGAAGTCAAATTCAGGGGGTCAGGGCTTCGCTTCATCCGCCACTTCGGATTCATGGCGAAGTGTGGGACACAAATTAAGGACTTTGACCTTGTTCATACTCAGTATCATCCTGGCATATTCGTTGGGAACTTCGTTCGTGCATTAAGGGGAATACCTCACGTCTTCACGTTCCACGGCTACGCACCTATCAGAGGCTGGACTAATCCCAGTCAGAAGCTGAAGATGATAGATCACAGTCTCGGAACGTTCTTTGCGCTGCATGCAGGCATAGACAAGGTCATAGCGATCAGCCAGTACATCAAGGGGCTTTTGACCAGGTTCTATCAAGTCGATGAAGCGAAGATATCGATAGTGTATAATGGCGTCGATCTCGAGAGGTTCCATCCGCTAAGGGGCAGCTCTGATATCTGGAAAAAATACGGGATTGACGGGCCGACTGTCCTGTACGTTGGAAGGATGGCCCCATACAAAGGAGTGCAGCACCTGATCAAGGCCATTCCTCTTGTCTTGGAGGTATGTCCAGACACGAAGTTTGTGATAGCCGGTGGAACGAGGTTCGATAGGGTTAAGCTAACCCAATCCATGCTGAGCAGGATACGCCACGCCCTTGTCTTTACAGGGTATTTGCCTGATGAGGAGATTCCACGGCTCTACTCAGCCTGTGATGTCTTCTGCTACCCAAGCATGTGGGAGGGGTTCGGCCTGACACCGGCCGAGGCTCAGGCAGCAGCAAGACCAGTCGTCGCATTCAATCACTGTGCAATCCCTGAGGTCGTCGTAGATGGGAAAACAGGGATTCTCGCGAGGCCCGCAGACCATAAAGGGTTGGCAGCAGGCATCATCCAGCTTCTGAGAGACTCGGAAATGCGTGTGAGGATGGGTTTGGACGGCAGGAAGAGGATGGAGGCTCTCTTCAGCTGGGACTTGGCTGCTGAGAGGACGCTCGAAGTCTACAGGCAGATTCTTGAATAGTGAGGGGTCTGCAGTGAAGACGGATCTCGCTGTGCTGGATATGGATGGGACGATACTCTCAAAGAGATCCGTCGACGTACTATGCAAGCATTTTGGCCTAGCACCCAGACTCAAGCAGATGGATCTTGAGTTCAGTGAAGCCCCAAGATTCGTGGTCACAATGAAGATAGCTGAACTCCTGTCGGGTAGGCGAAAGTCTCAGTTGGAGGATGTTTTTGATACGATCCCCCTGAACGCAGGAGTTCAAGAGTTCATCTCATTCCTAAAAGAGAGAGGCTTCTTCATTGCTTTAGCCACAGACTCATACAAGTTCCTAGCTGACAGGCTGAAGAACAGACTTCAACTGGATCTCGCCTATGCGAATAGGTTACAGTTCAATGGAGATCGCTTAACTGGAAGACTACTGACGGTGCCCGGCTGTTTGAAGATACCTCATTGCAATGAATATCTCGTCTGCAAACTTCGTCTCCTCAAGTCACTTCAGGGCGCCTTGGGGGGAGTCTCTATTGCGGTTGGTGATAGCGACCCAGACTACTGCATGTTGCGGGGAGCGGACATCTCAATAGCATACAACCCGAAAAGTGAGAAAATAATGGCTGAGGCGGATGCTATTGTTCAAGACTTTTATCAAGCTATAGCATTCCTGAAGTGGAGACTTGACTGAGGTTAGTGTCTGTGCAGCGCGAGGTTGCCGATCTAGGTTCATACAGGGACTTCGATATTGACGAGTGCTTGGACAGGAAGCTGAACAGTTTCATACGTGACGAAGCAGACCTCAGGAGGCCTCTCTTACTATCTCTTGTCATACCGACCAAGATAGACGTCGGCAGGAAGACGCGTGAACTCGAACTGGACGTTCTTAAGAGAATGCTCTCTGAATGCAGTAAACTTATCGACCTGGGATATATCGATGAGATCCTAGTCATCGACGGATCCCTTGATCAGCATGGCAAAGTCGACTTCTCGACACTCGTAAAGGTTGTGGAGACTGCTTATGAAGAACTCGACCTTTTCAGGAGACAGGTGGGTCTGCTAAGGGAGAATCGTGCAGAGGCGATACACTCGAGGAGAGGATTCTTCGATTTCATAGTAAAGGTAGTACACCAGTTTGACAGGAACCTGTTTCATGTACTGGAGAAGTACGGTGCCTCACGAAGGATCAACCTAGAATCCATCCCGCCGGGTAAGGGCGCTGCGCTGTGGCTTGCCCTCCCCATGACCAAGGGCGACATCGTATGCTTCCTCGACTCCGACATTATGAATTTTCGGAAAGAGTTCGCTGTTGCGCTGTGTCATCCTATCGTTCAGGGTCTCGGAAAGAGAAGGCGGAGCGTCGCGATGACCAAGGCATTCTACAAGAGGCTAACGATGATCTACGAGTATCCGCGCGGTTCATACACGTTTGGAGGGAGGGTGACCAGACTCTTCGCAATCCCGCTCATGAAGGTTCTGACTAAAGAGTTTCCAACCGTATTTCGAGGATTCGACTTGCTGAAGTGCCCACTTTCAGGGGAGTTCGCGGCTAGACGAGAGCTTCTGGAGAGCATACGCTTCCCAAGTGACTACAGCATCGAATTCTCGATCTTGAATCAATCTATGAGGAGGCTATCGCCCTCAGCTATAGCTCAGGTCGATCTCGACTTGTTCTTTCATATAGGTCAGACGGTCAGAGGACTCGATGCGATGATATTCCAGATAACCAACAGAGTTCTCCGGACCTTGGAAACTGAAGGGATTCGACTGTCTAAAGAGAGGAGAGAAAAAGTGATCTCGCAATATAGAAAAGAAGCGCAGGCCATGTTGCCAGTCTATTGGAGGAGCTTTGAGGATCTTCAGAGAGAAGTCGATGTCAACCACAGGATACACTATTCAAGAGAGATCGATATGCAGAGATTCAGAAGATTCTACAGGGAGTTCAAATCT
>JAWCLX010000028.1:3446-12696 GCA_038850385.1 Bathyarchaeia archaeon
AAGATTCTACAGTGAGTTCAAATCTAAGTTCCTGCACGATCCAGATCCAAACCAGTTTCTACTACCGTCCTGGAGAGAACTCAGCTCAAATATTAACTACTTTGCCGTGAGCTCGCTTCTGCGGACGAGGAGCAACCAGAGTACATTTTCGAGACTCAGCAAAGCGGAGTTGCTGAAAGTTGGTTAGGTTTAAGGCTCCTTCCCTTTCTGGTCTTGGTACACTAGGACCAGAAGTCTTCCGGCTTCTTGGCGATGTAGTCCTTAAGGCCGAAGCCGAAAGCAATCCCTATGCCCAGACCTGCTCCAAGCACGATGCCCGGGCGAGAGCGTTCCCGATTGTGCTAAGGATTATGTCGTCGATCCTAGTCATGCCCAGTGCGATGACGGCGACGACGTAGTAGCCGAACAGTCTCAGTCCAATGTATAGGAACGCGGCTAACTCAACTCTAGCCTGAGCCCCGCGCACGTCCACGCCTTTTAGAACCTTAAAAAGGTCTTCAATGATCTCATCTCTCACTGAGTTGAAGTCCTCACTCTTTCCTTCGTGAAGGAGCTCCTTCTGAACTGCTTGAATTCTGGATTGGTTAGGCCACAGCAACGGAATCTTGTGTTCCATGGCTTTACGGTAGTCCAGTCCTCCACCGCCGCCGAAGATCACCCGCACATAGTATCCTAGTTCAGACAGAAACTTCATGGGACTCAATTACGATCTCGACACCACCCATCTCTCTGGACGGTGCCGTGTAATGAGCTGTCGCAAGATCCGGCATCGATATCGGTCCCACTCAACAGACTGTGAGACGATATGTTGAATGTTCTGATGATTCCTATCTTGTCGGAGTTCAAAGATAATGAGGACGAATGCTCGACAGCCAGATCCCCTTAAGCGTACACCCACCTTAGCGCTAAAGGCGTGACTAGCGTAGTGAAGATCACCATGGCTATTACCGCTCCGTAAAGAGTCTGGTCTATTATGCCCGAGGTCACTCCTAGACCAGCTATGATCAGCCCGATCTCACCTCTGGAGATCATTCCAACACCCACTCTTAAGCCACTCTTTGAGTTTCTCAGTGCTATGGCTGCGGGAAGCCCACATCCCACAAGTTTGCTTACCACCGCCACCGCGATTAAAACTGCAATTATCCAAACCCCCTGCCAGCTCAAGGCGCTGATATTGAACTGAGCCCCTATGACTGCGAAGAATATGGGTGAGAAGAGCATGCTCAGCCGCTCTATGTAGTCTCTGATCCTCGCTATTACTCTGGAGCTAGCTATGGCCATCCCGGCTGCGTAGGCTCCTACGATGGGTGATAACCCAACAGCCGCCGCCGCGACGGCACTGCCGAAGCAGGTGGCTGTTGCAGCGACCTCAACGGTCCCTCTTGCCCTCCACCACTCAGCAGCGCGCACAACTCTGGGGGCCACCGCCAGCGTGGCCGCCAGCAACATCAGCCAGAACATGACGGTTCGGAACAGGATCCACATTGCATCATAGGGTTGAAAGGCCGCACCAGAAGCGACGATTGACATTACTACTGCCAGAACGACGAGGCCGAGCACATCATCTATGACAGCGGCGTTGATAGTTATACTCCCCTCTATCGAGTTCAACCTTCCAGCGCTCTCCAATGTCCTGAGGGTGATGGCTATACTCGTTGCTGTGAGAGCCGCTGCCACAAGCAATGAGGCATTCCAAGCGTATCCGGAGAGGCCGAGAACATAAAGGCCCAAGAAGAACGGAGCGACAACACCGGAGATGCCTACCACGGAAGACTTCGCAACAACGGCTCTGAACTTACCGAAACTGACTTCGAGTCCCGCCACGAAGAGCAGAAGTATCGCTCCAACTTCGGCGAAGACAAGCAGATACTCGCTGAGTTCCATAAGCGGCTCATTCATCACCTTCATCCCACCTAGTGCGTAGGGCCCTAGGATCATGCCGGCGGATAGTTCCCCCAAAACCTCAGGCAGATGGATCTTGGCAAAAAGGCCGCTCAGGATCGTGGCCGCAGAGATCAAGAGGCTTATGTCAATTATGGCCTTGTAGATCGGATCAAGTTTCTCGATCCTCAAAACCTCACTCCTTAGCCATTCAGCGTGTATGTTCTTTGGGCCGTCGACAAGAACCTCAGCCAAGGTATTGTTGCTTTCCAGGTCCCCTCTCCAACCTGCAAACATGTACTTGAACGGCAATGCGCCTACAGTGGTTTCTCTCACAGAAATCTTGGCAGTTGACCCCTCGTCGTACCAGCCGCCCCCGATCACCTCACTTCTGTCAGAAGATAGTTGAAGGAAATACTGCCGTCTATACTTGGTGTCTATCTGGAAACTGGAGTTAACTTCAATCTTGACAGGGTTCTCATCCAGAATCTTTCCATCCACGATCCAAACATCAAAGACTAGACGGCTTGCGTTGCCCAGATCAATAATTGGCGCTGCCTCAAAAATGACCGGCCCTTCATCGTACCATCCATCTCTCCATGGGTCTGTGCTTGAGTTTACGTAGAACTGACGGGAGTATCGAAATACTTTCGTCTCTGCCTCCACGAATGTTTGAGACTTGCCACCTGCTAGAACGTATCGAACCCCATCTTCTGAGATCTCCTCCAGTTCCACAGTGTGAGAGAGGTTCTTCATGAAGAGGAAGCTTGACCCATTCAGAACCCAGCCGTGGAATATGCCGTCAAGAAACAGTTTGGGAAAGACTCCCGGCGGCAAACCTTCGATTATCACTTGAGCTTCATAGGGTGCGTTACTCTTCTCGAGATAGAAATCGATCCTCACCGTATCGTTAGCTTCTAGTATGACGAAGGCTCCTTGCGGCATGAAACCAGGCTTCTCAACCCTTATTGTGTACATTCCTGGAAAAAGCGGAAAGGAATAGGAGCCATCTGTTCCAGTTGTCCTTCGACTCACAGGAGCTCTGCCAGCTTCAGAGACTGAGATAGAAGCGAAGGCTACTGGCCGCTGTCTGCCGTTAGAGATCTCGTAGATGTAACCATGCAGAAGGCTTAAGCTATCCTCAGTCACTCCTCCACAGATTGCTGGCTGAAGCATCATAAAGCAGACTGCAAACGAAAACGCCGTGGCTAGGAGTTTCATTCTGCTTCAAGCGACTCTTTATAGCTCCAAACCTCATAAAATTGGTTACTGTCAGGTGACCTCCTAGCCTTTGAGATCCAAGGTGTACAGAAATGTCCAGTTTGAAGAGAACGATCACATATTTTGAAACTCCAGGTTTCGCTAATACAGCTCTGGTGATTGAAGCTGTTAAGGAGAGGCTCACGCTCGGAGATGTGGGAACCGTTCTCGTGCCCGCAACAACCGGCAGAACTGCTCAGCAGTTCCAACACGCTCTCGGAAACGCTGAAGTGATAGCTATCTCTGAAGATGAAGTTCTGGAAGTATGTGAGCGGAGACCAGTCTCTGACAGGAGTATGCTTGACAGAATGATTCGCAGAAATCTTCCAGTCGACTCCGAGAGAGACAAAGAGGCTCGCAGACAAATCTTCGACATGACGCTTCTCCCCATCTGTGGTGAAGCTTGGAACGTCGTGAGGGATGTTCTGTACGCTTTCGGACAAGGAATGAAAGTCGCTGTTGAGGTATGCGTGGCAGCAGTAGCAGTCGGTCGTGCAAGACCTTACATCAGAGTGGTAGCTGTGGGAGGCACTGGAGAAGGCGCTGATACAGCCGTCGTTGCTCGTACATCGACTCAGAAGGAAGCCTTCGGCCACAGACCCGAGAAGCGACTTGTGATACAAGAAGTTGTTGCAATGCCTATGACGAAGTGGTTATGAGAAGGCGCGCAATCCGAGATTCTTGCACATCACTTGCCTGAGCACGGGACCTACTTATCTTAGTTTAAGTGGCTCGAGTCGGGGATCGTTCATTCACAGAAATCACATCGATGAGTCTGAGAAGCCTCCACCACACTTCCTGCTTGCAGTATTCATTTTTGTGTTTGGATCGATTATGACGCTATTCAAGGATGTGTGCCAGTCTCCGAATAGTCTAATTCGTTGAGAGAGTATAATTAGACCTCAATTCTTAAAGCAGACTTCGCTGTTATCCAATCAGAAGGCGAATTGCGACTATGCCTTTGTCTCACTCTGCTGCTGATTCCAATTAGTTTGGCCTCTACCTCTTCAGCATCAAATGTGGTCGGCATGTCGAATCAAGCATTCATTCTTGACAATCATTCCTCGTACGTTGACAGATACGGTCTGCTGCGGGTAGTTGGTGAAATAGAGAACACTGGAGATGCTGACATAGAGTCAATCCGTATTACCGCCAACTTCTACGATCTTCATGGTTCAATCGTTGCGGTAGGGCACACTTCAGCGATGTTACATACCCTGCCTCCACAGACAAGATCCCCCTTCAAGGTTACACTGGCGGGATCCAGCCCTGATTTGATCAGTAGAATCGACCACTATACCCTGAATGCTACCTGCCAAGAATCAAAGACAAAATTGGCAAGAACTCTCCTGCTATTATCCGTGAGCAACTACACTGACAGATATGGACTGTTGCATATAGTTGGAGAGTTGCAGAACAACGGGACTAGAATGTCAACCTTCACAGAGGTCATTGCCACATGCTATGATGAGAATAGTAAGGTAGTGGCTGCAAATTCGGGTCTCGCCAATCCTCAAAACTTAGATCCGGGCGAGAAAGCAACCTTTGAAATAATCGTGACGGACGAGAACATCGTGCCCTACGAAATAGTAATCATTGACAAAGCAATACCGGCTAACATCTCGAGATACGAAGTAATGATAGTAAGCAAAGACGCTGTATTAGTGCCTGAGTTTTCATCGATCCCAGCAGTCATGTTTTTCGTCTGTCTCTTGACTTTGACAATCTTAGGAATCGGTACGCGCCTCAAAATGAGAACTGATTCGCTGCCACACTTTCGTGAAATCGCTCTTCCGTTGCACTATCCCCCAACTTGAATCTATGTGAGGGTATGCACTTATCCAACCAATCGTTGTGGCACTATTCCGTATTGGCCCTTTTCTAGATCGCTCTAGCGTTCGTATCGCGGCGGATCGCTTTGCCGATCAGGTTGGGTAGAATTGTTGTTGACTACAGGTTCTGGAGGATTCATCACTCATATGCACTTCTAACGTATCTGTCAAGATCCATGTTGTCCACCTTGTCGAGGTCTCTCTGAAACTTTATTGAGATTATGTCCTCATGACCTATGACATAAGCGCCTAGTGTTTTTTCCTTCAACCACTTGTATATCAGTTCGTCCTCGGGATTTGAAGGAATTTTTTGAACTGTTCTGAAATCTTCCAGTCTTCCATAGATGATGTAGCATGCGGTATTTGCTAGGTCTTGAAAGACAGGTTTCTCTATGAAATCGATCACCTGTGAAGTGGAAAAGTCGACTTTTCCTATTCCATATTGCACTCTAAAACCAGAGGTGTAGACCTGAACAACATTGAAACCATGACACGCCTTGAGCCACAAGTAATGCCCTACGAGACTGCGTAGGTTCAATCTTAAGATATCTGAAGCATTGAATATCACTGCAGGTCTTCTCGGATCTATCAAACCATTCTCAATACCGTACTTTATGCATCCAGCTCTGCCGAGTGGCTCGCGTTCCTCAACATACGTAATTGAAATGGGTCTACCAAGATCTTGGCTGAACTCGCCACCATCGCCAAGCCTCTCCTTGATCTTGTCTGCTCCGTGTCTCAAACCTATGACAAAGCGCGTGACTCCGCCGAGAACCATGGGCAGCATGCTCCAGTATATGAGAGGACGCTTGACAGATCCTATCTCAACGAGAGGCTTGGGATGCTCGATTGTGATAGGTCTAAGTCTTAGGCCTTCCCCTCCAGCGCTGACCAAACCGCACATTTCGCCGATGAATGTATCAACTTTCTTGTTGACGACCTGCCTTATGTCACTGGACGCAGACTCCAGTCCCATATCGTTTGCCATGCCACCCGCCACTTCGACCTTGTATTCCATTGTTCGCTCATGAAATATTCTACTTAAGCTTACTGAAACAGCAAGAATACTTACGATCTTCTAAGGATGCTTGCTGCTCCCAGCCTGATTACACGCACCCGCACAAAAGCTCCAAAGCAATTCCCTCCATCCAGATCTTAACCTGCCGCACATCTGCGAACAATATACAAAATCGTCGGCCTGAGAACCTTAAAATTCAAAATCCTTCTACTGGAAACCCCTCCAATTCAGAGGCGCAAAATACTGGTGTACGTTAGGGCTCTCCAAGGCCACTTATTGAGCCGGTGCGCTAGCCCCAAAAACTTCTGGACTGTTTCCATATTTCTCAACTTTTCAAGCATCGACAGCGGCCGTGTCAAAGTTCTTGACGAACCCGATCGAGTGGGTCTGACAGCTACAACGACAAGTCATTTCTCAGTCGCAGTGGCCAGCCTGCGGCCTCACGATCTCCCCCAACGTCGGATCGACTAGGGCTTTTGTTTTATAGGGGCTTCACTACTGCAACCAAGTAGGCGATATGGTGACTTGCAAAAGACTGGCCCTAAGCAAGAAAAGAAAGGACCTAGAAGAAAGTGACTACGGTTTGGAGTTCCAGAGAAACATGCAGCAAAAACTCGTTAAAGAAGAACAGATTGCGAGGCGCTTCCATGCCTGAGCTTAGGCAGGATCCCGCGACCAATGAATGGGTCATCGTTGCACGTGAAAGAGCCAAAAGCCATTCTCTCTGTTAGGAATCTGACGAAGAACCAGTCGTTCGATGTAATGTGGACATTCTTCAGAATAAAGATCCTTAAAAGGGATCGTACAGGACCTCCAATCATTCATCTTCTCCTTTGGTTACGATGAGTCTTCCATGGAATCAGGTATGCGCTGAGGCAGGATAGAAATTCTCTTCCGAGTTCTTTTTCGTGTCTGAGGTCTGTCAACAACAATGCAGTAGCCGTGGACATCATTCCGCCTCGAGGACAGCGTACTGATGAGTATTTATGTATGCCCATAAAATTCGATGACGAAGGAGTTTTCGATGCGAGAACTTTGGACTATGTCCTACTCATATGATAGGCCTACTTATCTGATGTCTCTGCTCCAGAAGTTTTGGCGTACGAAGCTGTTCTGAAAAATTGTATCCTCTTTTTGAAAGTCTGAATCCTATCTCCCTTATTGGTTCCCGGCGCAGATATCCAACTTAACGAGCATTGTTTCTTTGTCGGAGGCCCTCAGAAATTTTCTCGCTTTGCCAAAAACGCAATGATCAGAGACACATATAACGCCGACATTAAGATAATATGTGAATGCTGAAACATATCTGGTATGTTGTGGTATGAATGAGTCTGAGGAGAGATGTTCTCTACTTTGAGAATCCCGGTCCTGCGAACACTGTTTCCGTGATTGATGTGGTGAAAGAACGGCTCACCCTTGGAGACCTGGATGTGGTTCTTGTCCCATTCACTACAGGCAAGACGGCTGAGATGTTTTCTAATAGACTGCAAGGTGTGGCCGAGGTGATCCCGATCTCTGAAATGGACGCGATATCAGCCTGCAAACGTATCGCCTACTCTGATAAAGGCCTCCTCGGGAGCCTTGTCAGAAGTCGTCTGGAGGAAGCTTCCGACTTGGAGCGTAAGAAGTTGCATAGAGAAATCTTCGATATGACCTTCTTGCCGTTCTGTGGAGACACGTGGACCATGGCTAGGGAGATACTATACGCATTCGGTCATGGGATGAAAGTGGCTGTTGAGGTCTCGGTCGTGTCTGTGGAAGTAGGCAAAGTGAAGCCTCAGACAAGAGTCATAGCAGTGGGGGGTACTGGAGGAGGTGTTGACACAGCAGTCATCACTAGGACATCAACCCAACAGGAGGCCTTTGGAAAACAACCAGAGAAGAAGCTGATGGTGCAAGAGATAGTGGCTATGCCTATCCAGAAATACGGTTTGGATGGTAATAGATGGTAATCGGGCAGTACTCGCACAAGATGGTCACGGCAACGAAAGACAGAGATATTGCCCCCTATCGGAGGACAACCTGTGGATAGTCGCGGCGTTTCCTACGTGGCGTTGATTGCTGGAATTTCGTCTCTGTCGCTAGTTTCAGGTCTGGACAGATACCAAGTCCTATCCGTAACAGTCTTTTCAGGCCTGATCTTTGGAACACTTCTCTTCTGGAGGTTCAGGTTGGCTTTCGCATTCATCAGCATCTCTGTGCTCCTAGTATCCGGCCTCTTAGACATCCCTCATCTTATCGAGTTTGCAGGTCTTGACATAATCCTCTTTTTGGTGGGTATGATGACTGTGATAGGCTTTCTCGAGGAACGAAGATTTTTCGAGATCTTGATAGAAAAGGTGATCTACTTAGTTGGACACGATGGAAACAGACTTGTCCTGTCCATGATGCTTATGGCGGCGTTTTTTGCAGCGTTAGTCGACGAGGTCACATCTATTCTATTCATGACCTCAACCATGCTCCATCTGGCAGGTAGATACAAGGTGAATCCCATTCCTTTTGTCATCATGCTTGTGTTCGCCACCAACATCGGTAGTAGCGCTACTGTCGTGGGGAATCCGATCGGCGTTATGATAGCCCTCAAAGCGGGTCTCACTTTCAGCGACTTCTTGAGGTGGGCATCTCCAATCACGATAGTAGCACTTGCAGCAACAATACCGATTACTGTAAGGTTCTTCGGCAGGGAGATCAGAGAGTTAGACCAGAATCTGAGGGAACACAAAAAGAATAGCGGAGACTCGGAAGAGCGCCCACCGATCGATGTTCCTGAGTTTCTGATCTCACTCGCACTCTTTCTGGGAACCATAACCTTCCTGGTGCTACATCATCAGATAGAGGAGCTTCTGCATCTGGAGCGTAACTCAATGCTTCTGGGAACCGCCTTGGCCGCTGCCGGGGTAGCTCTCATAGTTGACAGAGATAAAGCGAGAACACTAATCGAGGTCAGAGTGGACTGGTGGACTTTATCATTCTTTCTCATACTCTTCGCATCTGTTGGAACGCTGAGGTTCACGGGTGTGACGAGAGTCATGGCAGATTCGCTCCTGTTCATGGCAGGAGGAGACGAGACTTGGCTATTTGTTTCCTTCATCACAATAGCAGGCATACTGAGTGCCTTCATGGACAACGTCTTGGCGGTAGCTACATTTATACCAGTCATCCAAGATCTTCAGTCAATTGGTGTCCATGTTTTCCCCCTATGGTGGGGGGCGTTGTTCTCAGGAACCTTTTTCGGCAACTTAACCATGATCGGTAGCAC
>JAWCLX010000028.1:12706-13046 GCA_038850385.1 Bathyarchaeia archaeon
TGACCTTCATCCAATGGATAAAACCGGGCTTGCTAGCTTCAGTCCCTCCGATAACTATCGCGATTCTATTGCTCTACCTGCAGTTGCCTTTGATGCCAAGGTGATCAGCAAAATTGGGCGAGTCGCCTAGACTGATCGGCGGGAGCGATTCTTTCTCAAGAAACAAGTACTTCACAGCTTTCGTATTGATAAAGACAGAAGGAGACGTTGAAGAGATCATCAAGAAGCTTAGGGGTGACGGAGTCATAGAGGCCTATCCTCTTGCAGGAGAATATCAGATCATAGCCAGAGTGGAAGCTCAAACCGAGAAATCAATGGAGAGTATTCTTAAACACAAAAT
>JAWCLX010000029.1:0-8220 GCA_038850385.1 Bathyarchaeia archaeon
AGGCAGCCTCTTCGCGGTTCTCAGGAAGGTGATGGACCGGTTTGAGGAGAAGTTTCCGAGGAGAGGGTTCTCATCAGAGGAGCTTCTTCAGGCGATCATGCGTATTCTAGACCAGAAGAACCTCATCCTGATATTAGCCTTGGATGAACTTGAAGCTCTGATCGAAGCTGACGACTCAGCACTATACGCCCTAACCAGGGTGCAGGAGGATAGAGTGACCGCGCCTATACGTCTCTCACTCATCTGTATGCTCAGAGAGGTCAAGTATCTGGAGTCTCTGGACCGCAGCACTGTGAGTACACTGCAGAAGAACCTCATCAAGCTGAAGCCATACTCTTCCAATGAGCTTGTCACCATACTCAAGGACAGGGTCTCCGTAGCCTTCAAGGAGGGTGTCGTTCAGGAGGATACCTTGGAGTTCGTGGCTGACTTAGCCTCGATGAATGGGGATGCACGATATGCGATCGAACTTCTCTGGAGATCAGGAAAGTACGCTGACTCTGAGGAGAGCCGGGAGGTCAGGCCTGAACACGTCAGGAAGGCGGCGGCAGCGGTCTATCCGACCCTCAGGGGTGACCACCTCGCCTCACTCTCCATAAATGAGAAACTATTCCTGCTCGCCCTTTCAAGGACTCTTGAGGAGAGTGATCAGGCCTACGTGAATATGGGGGATCTGGAGAGGGTCTACAAGGTCGTCTGTGAAGAGTATGATATGTCAGCGAGAGGGCATACGCAGTTCTGGAAGTATATGCGTCTCCTCAGCGCGACAGGCCTGATCTCATCGAAGCCCTCAGGCAAAGGTACGAAAGGAAGAACTACGCTGATAGGTTTGAGTTCGATCCCAGCCTCAGCTATGAGGGAGTGTATAGAATCTGCCTTGGAAGTGTTCTCGACAGATGCAGGAAGAAGACACTCAGCTTGATGAGATCCTCTCATCTCGAGGGAGGACGAGGATACTGATGCTCCTCTCAGACGCGGTTGAGCTGAATATCACTGAGATAGCGAAGAGTACAGGCCTGAACCACTCAACCACGAAAGGCCACCTTGAACACCTCGAGAAGATCGGTCTGGTTGAGCAGAAGAGGTTCGGCAGGATCAGAATCTATAAGTATCAAGAAGCAGACCCAAGGGCTCAAGCGCTTAAGGCACTTATCAAAGTCTGGAATGACGAGAATAGCAGGAGGAAGGTTGGACTAAGTGATGGAGCGGACGAGCAGGTTCCGAATGGTCGACATATCATCTAAGGAGCCGGTGAACAGGGAGGCGGCTGCTGTTGGCAGGTTGAGGATGAGGCCTGAGACCGCTGAGGCACTCAGGGCGGGAAGGATTGAGAAAGGGGATCCGATAGCGATCGCTGAGGTCGCTGCAAACCTCGCCGTAAAGAATACAAGCCAACTCATACCGATGTGCCACAACATCCCAATCTCGAAGGTTGAGACATACTCGCAGATAGGCAGGGACTTCATTGAGGTGGAGGCTAGGGTGAAGGCTACTGCGAAGACAGGTGTTGAGATGGAGGCTCTCACCGCGGCCACCGTCTACCTCCTGAACATATGGGACATGGTCAAGAAGGTTGAAAAGGACGAGCACGGTCAGTATCCCGAGACTTGGATCGAGTACATCAAGGTCAAAGAGAAACTGAAGGCACAGTCCGGATGAGCGAGACCTCGAGGATCCACAAGTCGAAGGCCCGAAACGCGAGAGGCGTATTAGTGGTGACTTGCAGCACCTCGAGATCTCGGCATAGACAGGGGTCAGGTTGTGTTCAGGATCCTTCCGGAGACCTGATCGAGAGCAGACTGAGGGAGCACGGACACAGAGTCCATTCCAGAAGGCTTTTGCCGGATGACCGAGATATCTTGCTCTCAACCCTTAGGGAGGCTCTCCAGGACCCTGAAGTTGACTCGATAATAGTCACTGGGGGAACAGGGATCTCAGAGGACGATGTGACGATAGAGGTTGCAGAGCAACTCTTCGATAAGGAGCTCCCTGGATTTGGTGAGTTCTTCAGGCGGATAAGCTATGATGAGATAGGCTCCGCCGCTCTCCTGACAAGGGCAGCCGCGGGTATAGCTTCAAGGAAGCCTGTGTTCTGCATCCCAGGCTCAACAGATGCTGTGGCGAGGGCGCTTGACAAGCTCATACTCCCAGAACTCCCACATATACTCCTTCACTCGCAGGGAAGTTGAGGGAGCTTGATCACTGACAGGTACTGCCGGCCGGTCGAGAACCTGCGGATATCCTTGACGCAGCGGTGCGACTTGGACTGTTTCTACTGTCACCGTGAAGGGCATGATCACTCACAAGTGGAGATGGAGCCTGAAGAGATCGTCAAGATAGCTGAGATCGGATCGGGTTTCGGCGTCAGGAAGATCAAGCTCACAGGTGGCGAACCTCTGATGAGGGAGGATCTCAAAAGGATAGTCTCACTGCTGGATACTCTGCCCGGGATTGACGAGATCTCCATGGTGACCAACGCTCGTCAATTAAGCCTGGCGAGGGCGCTCGAGCTCAGAGAGGCAGGTCTGGACAGGGTTAACATAAATCTACCTTCAACGAATCCGATGATATACTGGAGGATAGTCGGCAGGGACGTCCAGCCAGCGTTGGCAGGTGTGGAGGCCGCGTCCAAGGCTGGGCTAACGCCCATCAAGGTGAATATGGTCTTGCTCCGTGGACTGAACTCAGATCAGGTTTACTCCATGATGAGCTTCGCCCAGACTATAGGCGCCATACTCCAGCTGATCGAGCTTGAGCCCCTGAAGAAGGGTGAGGAGTTCTATGCGCGCTATCACTATCCTCTCGACGATCTCGAGCAGGAGATCTCGGGGAGAGCGAGCAAGGTCAGGGTCAGACATTCGATGCAGAACAGGAAGGTGTACACGCTGGGGGAACTTGACGTCGAGATAGTTAAGCCAGTGCAGAATAGTGAGTTCTGCTCCCACTGCACAAAGATCAGGTTGACCAGTGATGGCAAGTTGAAGCCTTGCCTGATGAGTCAGGAGAACCTGCTGGACATCCTGACTCCGCTGAGACGCGGCGAAGACTCCGAGACTCTTCGCGGGATCTTCAGAGAGGCGATAGAGCTCCGTAGGCCATACTACCCATGCGCAGAAGCTGATCCACAATAGATCCGGGCTGTGTCCTGTTGGAGCCTAACTATGCGCGTAGCAGACGTTCACGCGATCCTTTGAGGTCTCCTCTATCCTTCCGAATCCAAATCTTACGAGTTGGACTACTCTGTCAGGTTTCTCGTCAGCGAGCATAGGCTCTCCGAGGCCTGATATCGTCGTCCCGTCAGGCATCATGACCTCGACCTCTATGTTCCCTTTGGACGGCAGCCAGTGGATGAGGGGTGCGCCGAGCCTGCGGGCTTCGGGGTAGTCTTTGCTCTGAAAAGTCGCTAGGACTCTCTCCCCGTCTGATCCCTTGTATTCTACATTGAAGAGCTCCATCAGTCTGACAAAGCCTCTCCTGACTATCTCAAGGTCTCTTCTCGCGATCAATAGTCTCGCTGTGCCCTTCTCAGGCTTAACCTCCAGTCTCCGGCATCCTCTAGAATGATCGTTAGGGTTCAGGGGCGGTTTGGAGTAGTGCGGTTCATCCACACCCTCGACTAGTAGCTCCACCGGTTCATGGATGAAAAAGTACCTGTTCGCAATAGGATCTATGATCTTCCTGTTTGTTGCGTAGATGTTCTCCCAGGCGAGCGTAGCATCGACAGGCCTAGGGCCAACCTCGATCACTATACTCCGCAACGCTTCCGGGGTTATACCTCTCCTCCTGAGGGCGGCGAGAGTCGCAAGCCTAGGGTCGTCTAGGCTCCTCACTAAGCCCTCAGAGAGCATCTTGAGTATCCTGGATTTGCTGAGGGTCGTTCCCTCAATCTTGAGTCTACCATAGTGTATGGTCTCCGGGTATTCCCAGGAGAGATGCCTGTACAGGTAGAGTTGCCTCATCATGTTTGTCAGGTGTTCTTTGCCTCTTATGATGTGGGTTATGCCCATCAGATGGTCGTCTACGCCTGTTGAGAAATTGTAGAGTGGCCAGACCCTGTACTTCGAGCCGACCCGTGGGTGGGGGTTCTTCTCTGTGTCTATTATCCTGAGTGCAGGCCAGTCTCTAACCGCCGGGTTTGGGTGTGAGAGTTCTGTCTTGACTCTGACCACAGCCTCACCCTCAGCATAGGTTCCGTCAAGCATCATGTTCCACCTGTCGAGGTGCTCCTCCACCGGAAGGTCTCTGCATCCACATGGTTTCATTGCGAGCAGACCTGTCTTGAAGGCCTCGGGATCGCATATGCAGACATAGGCCCCTCCAACTTCGATGAGGGTCTTCGCCTGTTCATAGTAGATCGTCATGCGGTCGCTTTGAGTGAATTCACCGTCCCACTTGCAGCCGAGCCAGGAAAGGTCCTCCCTTATCATCTCGTAGAACTCTAGGGCCGACTTCTTCAACCGCGGATCTGTATCCTCGAACCTCAAAAAGAACTTTCCATTGTACATTCTGGCATAGTCATGTGAGAGTATTATTGCTCTGGCCGAACCCAGATGGAGGGCGCAGTCAGGGTTCGGAGAGAACCTCGTTACGATCTCTCTGTACCTGTCAGCGTTGATTAGAGGCGGCAGGACCTTAGGTTTCTCGGTCTTTTTCGACTCGGGCTGAGGACAGTATTCCGAGAGAAGCTTCTTCTGTTCGTCAAGTGTCAGCCTGTTAGTCTCTTGCACAATTTCGGAGACCAGTTTAACAAGCTCCTTCGCCCGCGCTCTCAGTTCGACCCTCTCCCCCAAGACCTTGCTGACGACCGCGCCTTCCTCCGCCTTTCCATCATGGGCAACTGCGTTAAGGAGTGAATATTTCCTGATGACCTGCTTCAGGTGGTCGGAGCCAATCAAATGTACCACTGTTCTATCTTCAAAGGTTGGGTTGACGACAGAATAGCGTCTGAGCTGCGGCTTAAATAGCCACCTTTCCTCTTGGCCTTCCCGGCTAATGGCCCTGATGTAAACGTGAAGGTCGATTGTCTACTTCTTCCACTCTGTGGCGGGTGTACCGCCTTTCACAAGGTTTGCCCTCGGCAGATCGTTGAAGATGACGGTGACGTTGTTCCTGTCGACGTCGAGAACCCTTACAAAATCCTCAGTTATCGCTTCGGCCAGCCTCTTCTTCTGCTCTGGTGTTCGTCCTTCCAGAAGGTCTATCTTCACGATTGGCGTCTTGAACATCTCCGCACCAGAGACGGCTCCTTAACGATTTAAGCCTTACAGGTCGTCGCTGTCATGAGTTTCATGTCAGGCTGTTCACAGCTCTGCTGCCCTTCTCCGGACATGCTTCCTGTTGCGGCTTCTCGAATAGATGAGTCTGCTGATGTCTTGTCAATGTACATGTTGGCTTCTCTAAGCTCGGCGCTCAAGCCGTCACTGTTGAACTAGATTGAAGTTCTCACCTGTTTCGCCCTTGTTGTGGTCCGGATTTGCAGCAGCCTCGAGTGCAGTGCTCAGGAGAAGTCCGGAATATCATCCCATGTAACCAAAAGAAGTGAAGGCCAGTTCTCGGGAGTGTTCCATGTTCAAGCTTTCTCTGTGGGCTATCGAATTTTCATGTTGCGAGAACGATTAGTCCTGCTTCGCTGTTTGGTGCCTTGCTAATGGTGTAAGGTCTCATCTCTCTTTCTATCAATCTTGCCTGCTTCATATCCAAAGCGTCCTCTAGCAATGGTGCGATGAGTGTGGAGTTGCTTAGCTCAAGCCTGTCTCTGGTGAATTGCAGGAACTTGATGAAGGGGTTGAATCCGTGATTGGTTATCAGGTATTCGAACCCATCTAGAAGTATGACGCCGCGCTTGACCCTCTGCAGGAAGTCGCCGATGAGGATGGAAAGATCGATGAGGGAGTCGACAGTTCGGTGAGCTTCTGTCCTTTCAGCAGTCAACCAGACTACAGGTGTATTCTCCAACCCGTATCTTCTTTTGACCTTAGCGGGGTGCTCGCGAGTTATGCACAGTCCGTCTGCACCGCTGAGGATCTTGTCTGTGAAGACTTTGAAGGCCTTGTCTGTCTCATTCTTGACCAGGTACCGACTGTCAGACTCCAACTCGACCCGGTTCCCCCTTTCCCCTTTTCCATGGCTGTTGTGCTTGCCTGAGCGTATAAATGTTTCTGTGTGTTACACAATAACAAATTTGTACGCCGAGAAACAAGGAAATCAACTCGCCACCGAATGTGTGTCCAGTACCCCGGTCTATGCAGCTCTCTCATTCGATCCTTCGAGGCGGAATTCGCGTTGTGTTTTACGCATGCCTGAACCCTTAGAGCTCCATACTTTTTCCTACACTCCGGGTCAGGGGCTCCTCCGCAGCAGGTCGATCTTAGCCTTCAATCCATCAAGTTGTTGAGGCTCATCGACAAGCATCAGGCCAGCCTATCAACCCAGAAGGTGTCGAATACTGCAATCAGAATCAATCACTTGGTCCACTCCCTAATCTCTGAAAGTATCCGATGCCTTAGACTGCACTGCAGAAATCTGTTGAGTACCAGGCAGCTTCCGTCCTGATCATGCCATGTCGGAAACGTTACGGGTACATATCTCAGCGGAGTTCTTGGTCCGGTCAGAAGATTGTGTTTCTGCAGAACTAAAAAATGCAGAAAACCTTTTGCAGCAGTTGATTTCAGGCACCCCATAGTACCTTCGAAATCCACAGGATTCCAGGCTGGATAGGGAGGGCAGAAGTTAGACAGTTAGAACCAAGTTCCTTCAAAGGTTCGCAAAATCTTAGACTTTAACGGTCTCTAGTTCAGGGTTGAGGTGAATAGCATGAGGTTGACTTGCAGGAAATGCTTGATGCTAAGGGCAGTAGTGAACCTTCTGATAGTATTCCCAACTTGCTCAACCGGTCTTTGCAGACTCGTGAACAAGAGGACCAAGGGCCAAGGCGTACTATTCGCAGCTGGAGTAGGCGAAGCATTCCTCAAGGGTGACGGTTCAATAAAGGTGATCGGGAACGGGGCATGGTGAGTGTTGATCAAGGGCGCCGAAGCAGTCACGGCTCAGGGTGAGCTAATAAAGTTCGACTTTGCAGGCGGCACGATGCGTGTCGGCTGGAGAGGCAGCATTCATGCCTGCGGTTCACAGCTAAGTCCACATGATGGGCGGCTGATAAGGTTCCTTGCGGCAGGATCTGGATCAGCGGTCGGCGGCGTCAAATCACGTGGATGTTTCTGGGAATGGCCGCTAACCGTCGAATACATGCCATAGTTCTCCTCCAGCTTCTTTTTCTCAGTTTGCTCAATAGTCTATGGAGCGTCCGGATTCAGGATCCAAGCCAGTTCTAGGTGCCTTTCTTCCAGCCCTTGAGGTACTCCTCCTGCTCCCCAGTCAAGGCGTCTATCTCTATCCCCATGCTCTCAAGAGCCATCATGGCCACCTTCCTATCGATCTCTTCAGGAACTCTGTGGACCTTCCTCTCCAGTAGCCTTCCCTTCTCTGCTATGTACTCTGCGCATAGAGCCTGGTTTGCGAACGACATCATCATCACCTCACAGGGATGACCCTCAGCAGCCCCGAGGTTGACGAGTCTACCTTCAGCGAGCAGGTACAGTCGCCTCCCATCCCTAAGGGTATACTCTTCCACGTTAGGTCTAACAGTCCTCTTTGATCTAGCCATTGACTCCAGCTCCTCTACCTTAACCTCTACGTTGAAGTGTCCAGCATTAGCCAAGATCGCTCCATCTTTCATCTTCTCCATCTCTTTTCGTGTGATGACGCCTACGTCACCTGTAGCTGTGACGAATACGTCCCCTATCTCAGCTGCCTTCAGGATTGGCATGACACAGAAACCATCCATCGCTGCCTCAAGAGCTCTAAGCGGATCTACCTCTGTCACTATCACATTCGAGCCCATGCCTCTAGCCCTCGCGGCTATTCCTCTCCCGCACCATCCATAGCCACACACCACAAAGTTCTTGCCGGCGAGGAGTAACGCTGTCGACCTCAGGATTCCGTCGATAGTGCTCTGTCCAGTCCCGTACCTGTTGTCGAAGAGGTACTTTGAGTAAGCGTCGTTGACAGCGATTATCGGATACTTGAGCGCACCTGACTCAGCCATGGCTCTGAGCCTGACCACGCCACTCGTAGTCTCCTCGGTTCCAGCCAAGACTCGGTCAGCCAGGTCTGGGTATCTGGAATGCATAATATTGACTAGGTCTGCTCCGTCATCCAAAG